>NZ_JBSGIW010000147.1:0-11363 GCF_053605265.1 Streptomyces sp. NPDC003943
CACGGCGTCCAGCATCCGCACGATCCGGTCGCCGACCGCCCGCAGCGCCTCCGAGCCGGGCCCGGACGGCAGCACGAAGCGCAGGCTGAGCGGCTCTCGCTGCGGCACGCTGTGGCCCCCCTCCTGCGCGCTGCCTTTGCCGCGGCGCCCGTGCCCTCGCTTCGGTCCCCTGCCGCCCCTCCTGCGCGCTGCCGTCGCCGCGGCGCCCCTGCCCTCGCTCCGGCCGCGCGCCGTCCCTCCGGCGTGAGGCGCGTCCGTCGGTCCCCCCTGCCCCCCTACATCTCCTCCTGGCCCGCCACCCTGCCGAAGTTCCTGTCCTCGTCCGTTCCCGGGGGCGCGGGGAGGGCCATGCTGTAGTGGCGGTAGAGCTGGAGTTCCTGGGCCGGGGAGAGGTGGCGGCCTACGCCGAAGTCGGGGGCGTCCTTGATGAGGGAGCGCTCGTAGGGGACGTGGAGGCCGTCGACGGCGAGTTCGCTCGGCTCCAGGGGGACGAAGGCGTCGCGGCTGAAGAGGCCGGTGCGGACGGCGGCCCATTCGGGGATTCCGGTCGCGTCGTCCAGGTACACCTCGTCCACGGTGCCGATCTTGTGTCCGTTCCGGTCGAACGCCTTGCGGCCGATCAGGCTGCGCGGATCGATGTCGGTCTGCACGGTCCCTCCAACTGGTCGCAACTCATCTACAAGCACTACGAAAGTGCACATCTGGGATGTCGGCCACTTGAGCGATGGGAGAAGGATCCGCGCTGGTAGGCTGGCTGTGGCTGTCGACCCTGCGCGGGAGAGTCCTCCGGAGAAACCTTTCGGAGGCGCCGAAGGAGCAAATCCTCCCCGGAATCTCTCAGGCCCCTGTACCGCGCGGACGAGGTCACTCTGGAAAGCAGTGCGGGCGTCGGACGGCATCCGCTCTCACCGACGGTGAAAGCCGGCCGGCCACGCTCCGCGCGGCAGGCCGGTGAAGCTCTCAGGTTTTGATGACAGAGGGGGAGGCCGTCCGGGCACCCGCGCCGTGGTGCCCCTCGCAGGTCGTGACGACCAGGAGGCCCCCGCAGCATGACCGCCAACCGCATTCCGCTCTCCGAGCTCGAGCAGGGCATTCCCTTCGAGCAGCGGCACATCGGACCCGACGCCGAGGCGCGGGCCAAGATGCTCGCCCAGGTCGGTTACGGCTCCCTGGACGAGCTCACGGCCGCCGCCGTGCCGGACGTCATCAAGAACGCCGAGGCGCTCGCGCTGCCGGCCGCCCGCACCGAGGCCGAGGTCCTGGCCGAGCTGCGCGCCCTCGCCGACCGCAACCAGGTCCTCGCCCCGATGATCGGCCTCGGCTACTACGGCACCTTCACCCCGCCGGTGATCCTGCGGAACGTCATGGAGAACCCGGCCTGGTACACGGCCTACACGCCGTACCAGCCGGAGATCTCGCAGGGCCGCCTGGAGGCGCTGCTCAACTTCCAGACCATGGTCGCCGACCTCACCGGTCTGCCCACCTCCGGCGCCTCGCTGCTCGACGAGGGCACCGCGGCCGCCGAGGCCATGGCGCTCTCCCGCCGCGTCGGCAAGGTCAAGAACGGTGTCTTCCTCGTCGACGCCGACGCCCTGCCGCAGACCATCGCCGTCATCGAGACCCGCGCCGAACCCACCGGCGTCGAGGTCGTCGTCGCCGACCTGTCCGCCGGCATCCCGGCCGAGGTCGCCGAGCGCGGTGTCTTCGGTGTCCTCCTGCAGTACCCGGGCGCCTCCGGCGCCATCCGCGACATCAAGCCGGTCATCGACCAGGCCCACGAGCTCGGCGCGATCGTCACCGTCGCCGCCGACCTGCTCGCGCTGACCCTGCTCGCCTCGCCGGGCTCCCTCGGCGCCGACATCGCCGTCGGCACCACTCAGCGCTTCGGCGTCCCGCTCGGCTTCGGCGGCCCGCACGCCGGCTACATGGCCGTCCAGGACAAGCACGCCCGCTCGCTGCCCGGCCGCCTGGTCGGCGTCTCCGTCGACGCCGACGGCAACAAGGCGTACCGCCTGGCCCTGCAGACCCGCGAGCAGCACATCCGCCGCGAGAAGGCCACCAGCAACATCTGCACCGCGCAGGTGCTGCTCGCCGTCATGGCCGGCATGTACGCCGTCTACCACGGCCCCGAGGGCCTCAAGGGCATCGCGCAGCGCACCCACCGCTACGCCGCGATCCTCGCCGCCGGTCTGCGGGCCGGTGGCGTGGAGCTCACCCAGGGCGCCTTCTTCGACACCGTCACCGCCCGCGTCCCCGGCAAGGCCGACCAGGTCGTCGCCGCCGCCCGCGAGGCCGGCGTCAACCTGTACCGCGCCGACGCCGACACCGTCTCGATCTCCTGTGACGAGACCACCACGCGCGCCAACCTGGCCGCCGTGTGGGCCGCCTTCGGCGTCGACGCCGACATCGAGGCCCTGGACGCGGTCACCGAGGACGCGCTGCCGGTCGACGCGCTGCGCTCCGACGCGTACCTGGCCCACCCGGTCTTCCACGCGCACCGTTCCGAGACCGCGATGCTGCGCTACCTGCGCAAGCTCGCCGACCGCGACTACGCGCTGGACCGCGGCATGATCCCGCTCGGCTCCTGCACCATGAAGCTGAACGCGACCACCGAGATGGAGCCGGTGACCTGGCCCGAGTTCGGGCAGATCCACCCCTTCGCGCCGATCGACCAGGCGCAGGGCTACGCCACGCTCATCACCGAGCTGGAGGAGCGCCTCGCCGAGGTCACCGGCTACGACAAGGTGTCGATCCAGCCGAACGCCGGCTCCCAGGGCGAGCTGGCCGGTCTGCTGGCCGTCCGCGCCTACCACCGCGCCAACGGCGACACGCAGCGCACGGTCTGCCTCATCCCGTCCTCCGCGCACGGCACCAACGCCGCCTCCGCCGTGATGGCCGGCATGAAGGTCGTCGTCGTGAAGACCGCCGACGACGGCGAGGTCGACGTCGACGACCTGCGCGCCAAGATCGAGCAGTACCGCGACGAGCTCGCCGTGCTGATGATCACCTACCCGTCCACGCACGGCGTGTTCGAGGAGCACGTCGCCGACATCTGCGGCCTGGTCCACGAGGCCGGCGGCCAGGTGTACGTCGACGGCGCCAACCTCAACGCCCTGGTCGGCCTCGCCAAGCCGGGCCACTTCGGCGGCGACGTCTCGCACCTCAACCTGCACAAGACCTTCTGCATCCCGCACGGCGGCGGCGGCCCGGGCGTCGGCCCGGTCGCGGTGCGCGCGCACCTCGCCCCGTACCTGCCGAACCACCCGCTCCAGCCCACCGCGGGCCCGGAGACCGGCGTCGGCCCGATCTCGGCCGCCCCGTGGGGCTCCGCGGGCATCCTGCCGATCTCCTGGTCGTACGTGCGCCTGATGGGCGGCGAGGGCCTCAAGCGCGCCACCCAGGTCGCCGTCCTCGCGGCGAACTACATCGCCAAGCGCCTGGAGCCGCACTACCCGGTGCTCTACACCGGCCCGGCCGGTCTGGTCGCCCACGAGTGCATCGTCGACCTGCGCCCGCTGTCCAAGGCGACCGGCGTCACCGTCGACGACATCGCCAAGCGCCTGATCGACTACGGCTTCCACGCCCCGACCATGTCGTTCCCGGTGGCCGGCACGCTGATGATCGAGCCCACCGAGTCCGAGGACCTGTACGAGCTCGACCGCTTCTGCGACACGATGATCGCGATCCGCGCCGAGATCGAGAAGGTCGGCTCCGGCGCGTGGCCGGCCGAGGACAACCCGCTGCACAACGCCCCGCACACCGCGGCGGCGCTCGGCGGCGAGTGGAACCACCCGTACAGCCGCGAGGAGGCCGTCTTCCCGGCCGGCGTCTCGGCCGCGGACAAGTACTGGCCGCCGGTCCGCCGCATCGACGGTGCCTTCGGCGACCGCAACCTGGTCTGCTCCTGCCCGCCGCTGGACGAGTACGAGGGCTGAGCCCCCGGCGCGTGACGACCCACGGCGCATGACAAGAGGGCCGGTTCGGAGATCTCTCCGGGCCGGCCCTCGGCTTTTCCCTCGTGCTCCCTCGTACGGTGTGGGGCCGACGGCCGTCAGGCCGCCGTCGTCACGCCGGCCGCCGTCAGCGGGCGGTGCGGGGCGACGATCCGCCCGTCCGGCAGCAGCTCACCGGTGTCCTCGAAGAGCAGGACGCCGTTGCACAGCAGGCTCCAGCCCTGCTCCGGGTGGTGCGCCACAGGGCGGGCGGCCTCCCGGTCGGCGGAGTCGGCGCTGGGACAGGCAGGCTGGTGCTGGCACATGGGTGGATTCTTTCGCTGCGTCGTGGTGGATGTCCTGCGGCTCTTCACGGTCATGGCCGCCCCCGTCGGTCGGTTCGGTTCCGGTGCCCAGTCTTGCCGCACGGACGACGTTCCGCAGGTATTTCACGGCAGCTCGTCCTCTTCGTTGAGGACGCATCACCCGCAGGGGCGGTTCACGCCAACTGCACCATTACTTCGGGGGGTTCGGGGTGGCCCGAGCGGGCTAGTCCGAACGGGCCGGAGCTCGGACAGCAGTGCGCCCCGGGGCCGCCGTACGGCTCCGGGGCGCGCGGACGGACCGGGTGGGACCGCCTCAGGCCGTGGCGGCCGAGCCGAGCAGCGGCGGCGGGGTGAGCCGAAGACCGATCACGGGCAGCAGGTCGGTCACCGGGTACGGGCGGTCGGCGGCGATCCCGGGGGGTGCGGGGGACAGCGGCACCAGGAGGTCGGCCGGGCCGGGGACGGTGGTGGCGCCGTCGGCCTCGGTGTCGGTGTGCAGCCACAGCGTCAGCATGTAGAGCCCCGGTACGGACAGCAGCCTGGGCTGGTACGGGGTGCCGAGCGCCTCGGCCTGGATCAGGGCCCGCTCGGTCGCCGTGACGTAGGGGCCCTCGAAGAAGTGGGAGAAGGTCCAGCCGTCCGGCGTGAGCATGGTGTCCGCGGCGGCGATCGCCCGTTCCCCGTTGCGGATCAGGAAGCGCCAGCCGGCCAGCCGGGTGTGCGACGGCGGTCCGGCCGGCTCCGCGATGTCCGGCACGCCGAGCACGTGCACGGGCAGGGGCAGTTCGGGACTCAGCGGCCCCTGTGCGGCCCGCAGGGCCGGGGTGCGGGGTTCGCGGACCGCAGAGGGCGAGCCGAGGGCCGCGAGGACACTGCGGAGGGCCGGCGCGGGGGCCGGGGAGGGTCGGAGCATGATGGGTCGCCTCTCACTCAGGAGACACGGGTGCAGCGTGGGCAGGTACGACAGCGCTGTCAGCGACGGGGCCAGAGAGGGGGGCCATGGGTGCATGGCCGTGCGCCAACACTCTGACTCGTGCGCGGAGTTTATACGACACGTGTTCACGCAGTGTTTCCGCTAGGCGCCACCGATATTCCTGACAAGGCGTCATTCAGTCGTATTCCCACGGTGATTCGATGGAATGCACGCGTCCGGTGGAACGTCTTCCAGCACTTCTGCCGTCGAGCGGGTCGGCCGAATCTCGACGGTCTCCTGTTCGACTCCGCCGGACAATATGACTTTGGTATATGACCATTGCCCGTTGCCCTCGGGGACTGCCTCCGGAGAAAGCCACTCCAGACTATCCGTTCACACCTTGTCCCCGCAGGCGTTGTCGATCAGTCGGCTGGGCATCATGCTCCGAGACGCTCGCGGCCGTCGTGGCGGCTGCCCGCTCGGGGAGGGACGCTTCGATGGGTGAGAAGGTCGTGGCCGACGTGTTCGGCCCGTCCGACCGGCAGCGCTACCGCAGAAAGCTCCAGCAATGTCTCGCCGCGCTCGCGCGGCTGCTCGCGGAGAAACGGTTCGACCGCCCCCGCAATCTCATCGGGCTGGAGATCGAACTGAATCTGGCGGGCGAGGACGGCCTGCCCAGGATGCTCAACGCGCCCGTGCTCGACCGCATCGCCAGCCCCGATTTCCAGACCGAACTCGGCATGTTCAACCTGGAAGTCAACATCGCCCCGCACCGGCTCGACGGCCATGTATTCGACCGGCTCGCCGAGGAGCTGCGCACCGGACTCGGATACGCCGACCGGAAGGCCCGGGAGGCCGGCGCCGGAGTCGTCATGGTCGGCATACTGCCGACCCTCACGGAGGACGACGCCGTCGCCGCCAACCTCTCGGCCGCCGACCGCTACACGCTGCTCAACGACACGATCCTCGCCATCCGCGGCGAGGACCTCATCCTCGACATACAGGGGATCGAGCACCTGCGGTGCACGCCGGCGTCGATCACGCCCGAGGCGGCCTGTACGTCGGTGCAGCTGCACCTCCAGGTCACCCCGCCGCGCTTCGCCTCCGTGTGGAACGCGGCGCAGGCCGTCGCCGGCGTGCAGATAGCCGTCGGCGCCAACGCGCCCTTCGTCTTCGGCCGCGAGCTGTGGCGCGAGTCCCGGCCGCCGCTGTTCACCCAGGCCACCGACACCCGGCCGCCGGAGCTCCAGGCCCAGGGGGTGCGGCCCCGCACCTGGTTCGGAGAGCGCTGGGTGGACTCGGTGTACGACCTCTTCGAGGAGAACCTGCGCTACTTCCCGGCCCTGCTGCCGATCTGCGACGACGAGGACCCGCTGCGCGTCCTCGACGAGGGCGGAGTGCCGAAGCTCGCCGAACTCGTGCTGCACAACGGCACGGTCTACCGCTGGAACCGGCCCGTGTACGGCTGGGTCGACGGCGTCCCGCACCTCCGGGTGGAGAACCGGGTCCTGCCGGCCGGGCCGACCGTCACCGACGTCGTCGCCAACGCCGCCTTCTACTACGGCCTGGTGCGCACGCTCGCCGACGAGTCCAGGCCCATCTGGAAACGGATGAGCTTCGCGGACGCCGAGCACAACTTCGACACCGCGTGCCGCCAGGGCATCGACGCCGAACTGCGCTGGCCGCGCTCCGGCCGCTCCGGCGGCACGGCGACCGTGCCGGCGGTACGGCTTGTGCTCGACGAACTGCTGCCGCTGGCCGCCGCCGGGCTCGACGCCTGGCACATCGAGCCGCGCGACCGGGACTTCTACCTGGGCGTGATCGAGGAGCGCTGCCGGCGCCGGGTGAACGGCGCCTCCTGGCAGGCCGACACCTTCCACCGGTACCTGGACTCCGGGCTCGACCGGCCGGCCGCGCTCGCCGCGACCACCCGGCGCTACCGGGAGCTGATGCTGACCGGTGAGCCGGTGCACACCTGGCCGGCGGGCATCGAGCCGCTCGGCGTCGAGGCCGTCGGGAGCGGTGCGGTGGGGACCGAGGGCGGCACACAGGCACGGTAGGTAGGGTTCCCGTACCCGGTACGCGAGGGGAATGGGAGACAGGTGTGGTGTCGGAGCAACGAGTGGTGGACGCTTCCCTGCCTCCCGACGGCCTGCCGCGCCGCATGCTGCGCGACGAGACCCTGCTCGTGCTCGCGCTGTCGCTCGGCGCGAGCGGGGTGTCCGCGCTCATCAGCTTCATCGGCGCGCTGACCAAGCCGGGTGCCCTGAAGCACCAGGCGGCCACGCTCAACGGCTCGTACGCGCCCGGGCGGCCCTGGCTCGACCTCGCCTGGCAGCTCTTCGGCATCGCCACCGCCCTGGTGCCGGTCGCCCTCGTCGCCCATCTGCTGCTGCGCGAGGGAGGTCTGCTGCGCACCGCTCCGGCCGGGCCCCGGGGCCTGCGGGTCATCGGCTTCGACCGCACCCGGCCGTGGTCGGACCTGGGGCGCGGGGCGCTGGTGGCGGCCGGCATCGGCAGCGCCGGACTCGCCTTCTACCTGGTGGCGCGGGCGGCCGGGTTCAACCTCACCGTGGTGCCGGAGTCGCTGCCGGACGTGTGGTGGAAGTATCCGGTGCTGATCCTGTCGGCGATCCAGAACTCCGTCCTGGAGGAGGTGGTCGTGGTCGGCTATCTGCTGCGCAGGCTCGACCAGTTGGGCTGGAGCCCGCGTGCCTCGCTCGCCGCGAGTTCGGTGCTGCGCGGCTCGTACCACCTCTACCAGGGCATCGGCGGCTTCGTCGGCAACATGGTCATGGGCGTGGTCTTCGTCTGGCTGTACCGGCGCTGGGGCCGGGTGGGGCCGCTGGTGGTCGCGCACGCGCTGCTCGACATCGTGGCCTTCGTCGGCTATGGCCTGCTCGCGGGGAAGGTGGGCTGGCTGCCCACCGTCTGACCACGCGCGACCGATCCCACGAGGAGAGAGGGGCGTACGGCATCGGCCGTACGCCCCTCTCGCATGTGCGGGTCAGGCGTGCAGTTCGCCGTCGACGACCGTGAACGCGTGGCCGTTCAGGAGCGTGCGCTCGCCGCGCAGCCGGGTGCGGACGAGGCCCGTGCGGGCGCCGCCCTGGAAGCCGGTGAGGTCGTCGCGGCCGAAGCGGCGCGACCAGTAGGGGGCGAGAGCGGTGTGGGCGCTGCCTGTGACCGGGTCCTCGTCGATGCCGACGGCCGGGAAGAAGCCGCGCGAGACGAACTGGTAGCCGCCGTCCGGGTCGTCCGCGACGGCCGTGGCGATGATGCCGCGCTCCGACAGGGTGCGCAGGGCCGCGAAGTCCGGGGTGAGGCCGCGCACGGTCGCCTCGTCCGCCAGCTCGACGACCAGGTCGCCGATGTGGGCGGCGGTGTCGTGCACGGCGACGGGCTCGGCGCCGAGTGCCGCCGCCAGGCCCTCCGGCGCGGCCACCGGGGTCAGCGACGAGGTCGGGAAGTCGAGCGTGATCGTGCCGTCCGGCTCGGCGGTCGCGAGCAGGATCCCGCAGCGGGCCGCGAAGCGGACGGTGCCGGTCGCGGTGCCGGTGCTGTGCAGGACGTGCGCGGTGGCCAGGGTGGCGTGGCCGCACATGTCGACCTCGGTGGCCGGGGTGAACCAGCGCAGCGCCCAGTCCGCCTCGCCGCCGGGCGGCAGCGGGTGGGCGAAGGCGGTCTCCGAGAGGTTGACCTCGGCGGCCACCCGCTGGAGCCAGGCGTCCTCCGGGAAGGAGCCGAGGAGCAGGACTCCGGCCGGGTTGCCGGAGAAGGGCTGGTCGGTGAAGGCGTCGACGATTCGAATCCGCATGGCCCGGAACGTACCGGAGGCGGAAAAGCGCAGGCCAAGGCCAATTCGGGACGTCTGGACCGATCGGAGTCCGGGTCGGCTGGCGGTCGGGTGCCGGTCGGGTGTTGGCAAACGAACTGTTCCGATATATCGTTGAAGCATCGCGACAGTTCAACGATGAATCCCGATGGAAGGAGCGTTGCGATGCGTACACATGGACACGAGCACATGCACGGACACGGCGGACCCGGTCGTGGGTACTGCGGGCCCGGCCCTCGCGGTGACTTCGAGGGGCGGCGCGCGGCCTTCGGCGGCTTCGGGCCGGGCCCGTGGGGCGGTGGGCCCTGGGGTGGCGGCGGCTTCGGCGGCCGGGGCCGAGGTGGCCCCGGCGGGCGCGGCCGGGCGCGGCGCGGCGATGTTCGCGCCTCGATCCTGGCGCTGCTCAAGGACCGCCCGATGCACGGCTACGAGATGATCCAGGAGATCGTCGAGCGCAGCGGCGGGGCGTGGAAGCCCAGCCCGGGTTCGGTCTACCCGACCCTCCAGATGCTGGAGGACGAGGGGCTGATCGCCAGCGAGAGCGAGGGCGGCAAGAAGCTGTTCACGCTCACCGACGCCGGCCGCGAGGAGGCCGAGTCGGGACCGGAGGCCCCCTGGGAGGAGGCCGGCCGCGGCGTCGACTGGGAGGCCGTGAACGAGATCCGGCAGGCCGGCTTCGGCCTGATGGAGGCCTTCGGGCAGGTCTGGAAGGCCGGCAGCGCCGAGCAGCGGCAGAAGGCCGTCGAGGTGATCAACGAGGCCCGGAAGAAGCTGTACCTGATCCTGGCCGACGAGCACTGACCGGGCGCTGACCGGTCAGGGAGTGCAGAGGGGCCCCGCGGCGGCATGCCGCGGGGCCTCTTCCTCGTCGTACGGTACGGGCCGCCGGTCAGCCGACCAGGCCCGCGAGCTTGCGCAGCGACTCGGTCAGCGCCGCCGTCGCCGAGTCCTTGAGCTTGCCCGCCATCAGGGAGACGGCCGCACCCGTGAACTCCCCGTCGATCCGTACGGAAGTGGCCGCGCCGTCCGCGGTGAGCGAGTAGCGCGTCCCGACGACGACGCCCATCGGGCCCTTGCCGCGGATTGCGAACACCCGGCCCGGCTCCAGCTCCTCCACCGTCCAGAGCACCTCGGCGGGGAAGCCCATCAGCTTCATGTTCTCCGTGAAGGTGGCGCCGGCCTCCAGGGCGGCCGGGCCGCCGTTCGGGAAGTTCGTGTGGGTGGCGTTCCACTCCCCGTACGAACCGAAGTCGGTGAGCCGCGCCCACACCTTCTCGGCCGGTGCCTCGATCCGTGCCTCCGCGCTGACTTCGGCCATGGGAACCACCCCTTCACGCGTACCAGTCGGGCCTGTCGGTGTCGCGGAACGTAGCCGGAGCGGCGTGAACATTCAATACTGATGAACCGTCAGTTCTGCGGGCTCGCCGTCGACGCCGTCGATCCACCAGATCTGCGCGGAGTCGAACCGGTCCGAGGCGCGCGGCCCGCCGCCCTCGTCGTGGCAGTGGAACGCGGCCCAGAACAGATCGGCCGGCAGCGCCTCCCGCGGTGCGTACACCCGGTAGACGTACTGCCGCCCGTCGAGCGCGAGCAGGGCCACCATCCAGAACATGTCTGAAGGACGATACGGGCCGGGCACATGGTTGCGTCCGGGGCGCAATGCAAGGCGGCGCGCGCCCCTGGGGGAGAAGTCGCGCGATCTCATCCGTGAGGAGGAGGAATCGCTCGCGCGTGCCCGACTCGGGAGGGACGCGCACATGCTCCTCGGCGGGGATGCCCGGAGGCGGGTGGGTTTGATGAGGTGGAACCGTGCACAGTCCTGTCCCTCAACAGCCGTCCGCCCCGAACGTCAGGCACCGCGGCGGCCCCGGTCCCGCACCCCACGTGCCGCCGTCGCTGCCCGCCGCGCGCCGCGCCGAGCTGGAGGGCGTGCTGACCGCGGAGCTCCTGACGGCCGTGGCCGGCGCCCGGCGGCGGGCGCTGCGGGACGGCGACCGGCAGATCGACACCGCCCACCTCCTGCACTCCCTGGTCGAGGCGGATACCGAGGCCGGCGCCGCCCTCGGCGGCCCGCCGCAGCACGCCCGGGTGCTCGGCTATCTCGTCCAGCGGTCCATCGGCTACGGGCTGCGCTGGCAGCGCTCCGTCGAGGACACCGGCTCCGCGCTGCCCGCCGTCCGGGGCGCCGAGACCGCCTCCTCCGGCTGGTCCCCGGCGGCCGCCGCCGCCCTCGCGGGCGCCTGCGAACGGGCCGCGCTGCGCGGCGACCGAAGGGTCCGCGGTGATCATGACGACGGATTCCCCCTTCTCCGCTTCCCGTTCCGGATGGAGGACGGTAGCGGAAGGAAAGCAGACAG
>NZ_JBSGIW010000148.1:0-11264 GCF_053605265.1 Streptomyces sp. NPDC003943
CCTCCGCGTCGGTGCGCCCCGGCGCCCTCGCCCCGCCTCGTCCGCCCGCGCCCGGCGCCCTCGCCCCGTCTCGTCCGCCCGCGCCGGTCGCCCGCGCCCCGCCTCGTCCGCCCGCGCCCGCCGCCCTCGCCCCGCCTCGCCCACCCGCGGCCGTCCGTGTCGCCCCGCCTTGTTCGCCCGGGCGCCCCGTCGCCCTCGCCCCGTCTCGTCCGCCCGCGCGTCCGGCCCCCTCCGCGCGGCCCGCCCACAGCAGGGACGTCAGTGGCGGTACGCGGCCCGTCAGGGTGGCGAGGAGGCCGATCACGGCTACCGCCACGCCCGCGTGGGTGGCTGCGTCGAGGGTGATGAGGAGGGTGGCGGCGAGGAGGGGGGTGAGGAGGGAGTCGGCGCCGAGGACGAGGACGGCGGCGAACCAGAGGAGGCCGCGGATCGGGTCGAAGGTGTCGGGGTCGAAGGCGCGGACGGACATCGCGAGGAGGCCGCCGCCGAGGGCGGCGAGGCCGGCGCCGAGGGTGAAGGCGAGCAGTTTGAGGGCGGCGACGGGGACGCCGGCGGCCTCGGCGCCGGGTTCGTGGTCGCGGAGGGCGGCGAGGGCGCGGCCGGTGCGGCCGCGGCGCAGGGCGGCGACCAGGAGGAGGGCGCCGGCGAGGAGGGCCAGTTCCAGGGCGTAGTAACGGCGGTCGCCGTCGAGACCCGCCGGGCGGCTCAGGGTCAGGCCCGCCGTCGCGTACGGCTGGGCGAAGACGAAGCGGCTCACCGCCACCCCGACCGCGAGCGTGGCCAGGGCGAGCGCCAGGCCGTGGCGGCGGATCGCGGGCCAGCCGGTGAGCAGGCCGAGCGGGGCCACGCACAGCGCGGCCACCCCGAGCGCCACCAGCTCGGGCAGCCCGGCGGCCGCGAGCAGGGCCGTGAACAGGGCGCCGAGTCCCGCGTACGCCGCCTGGCCGAGCGCGATCTGGCCGCCGCGGCCCGACACCACCACCAGCGAGAGCAGGATCACCGTGAGCGCCGGGACCTGCACCGCCGTCGAGAGGTCGTCACCCGCGAAGCCCAGGGGCAGCAGGAGCAGCACGCCGGCCACCAGCCATACGCCCACCGGCACCCGCGCCTCCCGAGCCGGCGGCGGCAGCGTGTCCTCGCCGCCCACCCCGGGCAGCACCAGCGCCGCCACCAGCAGGGCCACCACGAACAGGTTCGCGCCGACCGCCTGGACCAGCGGGCCGGCCCAGCCCTCCGGGTGCAGGCGGGTCAGCTGGGCCTGCGCCACGCCGAGGGCGAGCGCCGCGAGGACGGCCACCGGCAGGCTCCGCATCCGGGCGAGGACCGCGACCGCGATCACCTCGACCACCAGCAGCGGCATCCCGTACGGGTCGAGCCGCACGTACGGCGCGAGCAGCACGCCCGTGAAGCCGGCCGTGAACGCGCCGAACGCCCAGCCCGCCGCCGACACCCGGTCCGTCGCGATGCCCGACAGCTCGGCCAGCGGCCGGTTGTCGACGACGGCCCGCAGCTCGCGGCCGAACCGGGTCCACCGGGTCACCGCCCCGACCAGGCACGCGAGCGCCACCACCGCCGCCAGCTGGGTCCACGGATCGTCGCCGAGGAGCACCGGCGCGTCGGACCGGGCTCCGTTGCCCCAGACGAGCGCCGCCGCGCCGACGAGCAGCACGAACACGCCGATCGACGCCACCAGCGTCTGCGCCGGGTTCGACCCGGCGAGCGCGAGCGGCCGGAACACGGCCCGGTCGAGGAGCAGGCCGATGCCCGGCGCCACCACGAGCAGTGTGACGAGCGCGCCGAGCGGCAGCGGCCACCCCCACTCGACCACGAGCTGCCGGAGCACGTACGCGCAGACCATCGCGATGGCGCCGTGCGCCAGGTTGAGGACGCCGGTCGCGCGGTACGTGACGATCAGTCCGATGCCGGTGAGCGCGGCCGCGCTGCCGACGGCGAGACCGGCGAGGGTGAGGTCGTACGTCAGCGAGGCCACGGCTCACACACCGGGCAGGGTTCGAGTCCCGTGTCGTCCCCCACCGGCACCGCCTCCGGACGTCCCGTCACCAGCGGGCAGTCCGGCCGGTGGGCGAGGGTTCCGCCGGGTACCCGCAGCGGCGGTTCGTCCGAGGAGGGTCTTCCTTCGGCTTCGGTATCCGCATTGGCATCCGCGTCGGTATCGGCCGCTTCCCCCGCCGGCTCCGCCACGGCGGCCCCCGTCCCGTCCCGTACTCCCGCCACCACCCACACCGCCCCCGCCACGAGCAGCGCCGCCCCCGGCACCGTGCTCGACGCCAGATACGGCAGCTGCCGGGCGACGATGACCTCGCCGGAGACCCCGTACCACCCGATCACGCACAGCACCGCGCCCCCGGCGACCGCCGCGAGGCCGCCCCACAGCAGCAACCGGCCCGTCCGGACCGCCCGGACCCTCCGTACGGTCCATGATGTCGAGCGCACGAGGGCCTCACCACCTTCACCCGCTTTCCTTGCACTATGCCCCGAATCGCCCCACCCTGGACTCATCAGGCGTTCGGCCTGCCCCTGACATCCGGTGGTGAGCCAGATGCTTCTCACGCGACGTGCGGCGGTCTTCGGCGCGGCGGCGGTCCTGGTGCTGACTCCGGTCGTCGCCGGTTGCTCCGACGACTCCGGCAGCAACCCGGCGCCGAGCAAGGCCACGCCCACCACCTCGCCCGCCCCGACGAACCAGCCGCTCGACACGGTCGCGGCCAAGGCGCAGATCACCAAGAACTGGACCGCCTTCTTCGACCCGAAGACCCCGCCCGCCGAACGGATCAAGCTCCTGGAGAACGGCGAGAAGATGGCGCCCGTCCTCGGCGCCTTCGCCGGGAACAAGAACGCCGCCGCGACCTCCGTCAAGGTCACCCAGATCAGCTTCACCTCGCCCACCGGCGCGAACGTCACCTACGACCTGCTGGTGTCGGGCAACCCGGCCCTGCCCAACGCCAAGGGCACCTCCGTCCTGCAGGACAACACCTGGAAGGTGTCCGTGAAGACCCTCTGCGGCCTGGTCCAGCTCAGTGGCACGACCCAGGCCCCGGGCTGCTGAGGCGGTAGCGGCGCTGCTCCTCGCCGTGCTCGCCGCCCTGGTCCCGCTCCTGGCGGGCTGCGGCAGCCGGCTCCCGGAGCGTGCCTTCGAAACGCGGCCCACCGTCCACCCCTCCGGCGGTGAGCCGCTCCGCGTCGGCATCATCACCAGCGCCACCAGCCCGGTCGGCGGCGACACCTTCACCGGGCCGCGCGACGGCGCCCGCGCCTGGTTCGACGTCCTCAACGCCCGCGGCGGCGTCGCCGGGCGCAAGGTCGAGGTGTTCACCTGCGACGACGGCGGCAGCGGCATCGGCAACAACGCCTGCGTCCACGAACTGGTCGACCGGCGCAAGGTCTTCGCCCTGGTCGCCACCACCGCCCTCGACTACGCCGGCGCCCCGCTCGTCGCGAAGGCCGGCGTCCCCGACATCGGCGGCCAGCCGCTCACCCCCGCCTACGACACCTACCCGCACCTCTACGGCATCTACGGCAGCTCCGCCCCGCGCACCGGGAAGTCGCCGGGCTGGCACGGGGTCCTGTACGGCGGCACCGAGGTCTACCGCTGGTTCCGCAGTCACCTCGGCGCCCGCACCGCCGCCGTCGTCTCGTACAACCAGGCGGCCTCCGCCGCGTACGCCCGGCTGATCACGAACGGGCTGCGCGCCGAGGGCTACCGGGTCGTCGGCGAGCAGGTCGACTTCGCGCTGCCCAACTTCCGCGCCGTCGCCGCCGATCTGCGCGCACAGCACGCCGACCTCGTCCTCGACGCGATGGACACCCACGGCAACGTGCAGCTGTGCGAGGCCATGGAGGCGCTCGGCGTCCATGTCGCCGCCAAGGTGACCAACGTGCAGAACTGGTCCTCGTCCGTACCGCGCGACTACGCGAAGGCGCCGGGCTGCCGGGCCGCGCTGTACGTCACCGGCTCCAGCCGCGCCTACGACGACACCGCCTTCCCCGCCGTGCGGGAGTTCCGGGCGGCGATGGGCGACCGGCCGCTGTCGCAGTGGCAGTTGGAGGGCTGGGCGGCGGCCATGTGGTTCACGGACGCGGCCCGCTCCTGCGCCGGCGGCCCCGGCGGACCCGCCGGGATCACCCGGGCGTGCGTCGAGGCGTACGTCAACCGGGCGGAGCCGTACACCGCCCGCGGGCTGCTCCTGCCCGTACGCTTCGAGCGTCTGGCGACGCCGCCGAAGACCTCGTACACCTGCCTGTCCGTGGCCCGCTGGCAGGACGGCCGCGGCTGGGTCCCGCAGGGCGACATGAACCGCAACTGTGCCACCGTGCCCCAGCTGGGCTACCGCCCGTGACACCGCCCGCGGCGTCGTTCGGGGAACCGCCCGCGACACCGCCCGGACGCCGGTCGCGCGCAAGGCCCCCGCGCGCGCAGTACAGTCGGCGGCGACCAGACACGCTTGACCGGGGGGAACCGGTACGGCCATGCGCATCTCCTTCCTGCTCCACAACGGCTACCACATCGGCGGCACCATCCGGACGGTCTTCACGCTCGCCGCCGAGCTGGCGGCCCGTCACGAGGTGGAGATCGTCTCGGTGTTCCGCCACCGCGACGAGCCGATCCTCGGCGTACCCGCCGGAGTGACGCTCCGTCCGCTCGTCGACATCCGGAAGAACAGCCCCGGGTACGACGGCGAGCACCCCGACTTCCACCGTCCCGCCCGGGTCTTCCCGCGCGGCGACGGGCGCTGGAAGCAGTACAGCGCGCTCACCGACGCCCGGATCGGCGCCCACCTCGCCTCCGTCGACGCGGACGTGGTGATCGCCACCCGCCCCGGTCTCAACGTGCAGCTCGCCCGGCAGGCGCCGCGCGGACCGGTCCTGGTCGGGCAGGAGCACCTGATCCTGGACGGGCACAGCTACCGGCTGCGCCGGGACATCGCCCACGAGTACGCGCTCCTGGACGCCGTCACCACCGTCACCGAGGCCGACGCCCGCTCCTACCGGGCGCTCGGCCTGCCGGGCACGGTCCGCGTCGACGCCGTGCCGAACAGCGTCCCCGCGCCCACCGTGCCGCCCGCCGACCCGGCCGCCAGGATCGTCGTCGCGGCCGGCCGGCTCACCCCGGTCAAGCGGTACGACCTGCTGATCGACGCCTTCGCGGACGTGGCCGCCGCCCGTCCCGACTGGAAGCTGCGGATCTACGGCACCGGCGACGCCGCCGACAACCTGAAGCAGAGCCTGGCCCGGCAGATCGAGCGGCTCGGCGTCGGCGGGAACGTCTTCCTCATGGGCACCGCCCACCCGATGGAGCCGGAGTGGGCCAAGGGCTCGCTGGCCGCCGTGACCTCCCGGCGCGAGTCCTTCGGCATGACGATCGTCGAGGCGATGCGCTGCGGCCTGCCGGTGGTCTCCACCGACTGTCCGTACGGCCCCGGCGAGATCATCGAGGACGGCGTCGACGGCCGGCTCGTCCCGGTCGACGACACGGCCGCCGTCGCCTCCGCCCTGCTCGCCCTCATCAACGACGACGAGGCCCGGGCCCGGGCGGCGAAGGCCGCCCTCGTCTCCTCGGAGCGCTTCGACCCGGTACGGATCGCGGCCCGCCACGAGGCCATCTGGAGCGAGCTCGTCGAGCGGCGGGCCGGAGCCGACGCCCCGCGCGCCCGCAGCCACCCGGCGGCCCGCGCCGCCCTGCACCGCACGGTCGGCGCCCTCCTCGACAGCGCCTACGCGGCGAAGGCCAGGGCCGGCGCGCTGGTCCGCCGCTTCCGCTGACGGAAGCGGGCCTCCGTGCGCGCGGCGCGGACGGGCCGCGGGGAAAACGTGAACGGGCCCTGGGCCGTGGCGTCGCGGAATTACTGGCGGAATGCTGCCGTCCGCTTGTTCTGAGGAATTCCGGGAAAGGGCGCCGAGATCCCCTGAATTACCGGGGAAACGGCTGGAATTCGACCCCGTGGGCGCGCTTCCGGAAGAGCGGGGTCATGTCAAACACATGTCGAGAACCTGTGACACAAGCGTGACCGGCAGGGTACTAACGTGAGCTGCATGACATCCGAACACGCACCCGATACGTATGTGGGACTCCCCGCCGAGGAGGCCGAGCGCCTCGCCCGGATCCGTGGCTGGAGCGTCGTCCGGTCCCTGCCGCCGGGCTCGATCATCACCATGGAGTACATGGAGGCGCGCATCAACTTCGAGGTCGAGGACGGCGTCGTGACCCGCGCCTGGCGCGGCTGAGAGAGCCGGTCCGGAAGGGCACGGCAGAGGGCCCCGGCCGTGATCGGCCGGGGCCCTCTGCCGTACCCGTCCGTGTCGCTCAGCCGCCCGTCGCCGGCCGCGAGTGCGGTGGGCGACGGCTGCCGGCCGGGCCGACCGGGGCGCGCTCCGAGCGCACCGCGTGATGGGCGGCGGAGTGGTGGCCGGCCGTGTGGTGGGCGCGCGGGGCGGCCAGCGGCGAGGCGGGCAGGCCGGCGGCCCGCCCGGTCGCGTTCCGGCCGGCGCTGCCCGCGCCGACGGTCTCCCGCACCGGCTCCTCGGCCCCGGCCGGCCGCTGCGGGAAGAGTCCCGGCACCGGGCCGCCGGTCGCCACCGGCAGCGAGGGCACCAGGCGGCGGCGGGACCGCAGCTGCTCGCGCAGCCGGTCGCGCACGCCCAGGATCCACGCCTCGGCCACCGTGATGACCGGCTCGCACCAGGGCAGCGCGAGCAGCACGACCAGGCCGGCGGCCCAGCCGAGCAGTACGTCGCTCAGCCAGTGCGTGCCCAGGTAGACGGTGGTCAGGCCGACGCCGAGCGCGACCAGGGCCGACAGCGCCGACAGATAGCGGCGGGCTCTCGGCGTGGTCGCCAGATAGGCCAGGATGCCCCAGGTCACCACCGCGTTCGCGGTGTGCCCGGACGGGAATATGTCGCCGCCCGCGAACAGCTCGGCGGAGCCGATCTGGGTCGCGTAGTGGGGGCCGAGCCGGCCGAGACCGAGTTTGACCGCGCCGACGGTGGCGTTGAGCAGGAGCAGCGCGGCGCCGAGCGAGAGCAGCGGCCGCAGCGTGTGCTGGCGCCAGGAGCGCCAGCCCAGCCAGGCCGCCACCATCACGGCCGTCGGACCGCGCTGGCCGAGGACGACGTAGTAGTCGAGGAACGCGTGCCACTCCGGCCACTGCTGGTAGGGCCGGAAGAGCATGATCTTCCAGTCGATCAGCACCAGCGGGGTCGAGAGGAGCACGGCGACGACGATGACCAGATAGAACGCCAGCGTCCCGCCGAAGAGGGCGAGACGCGTCCGGGTCATCCGCGGGACCTCTATCTTCGGCGGTTCCGGCTCCCGGTCCAGCCGGGCAAAGATGTCGGTACGCACCCAATCGACGTTACAGGGAGTGAGTAGCGACCTTGGTCGTTCCGGTCCCTTCGTGATGACGATGTGATGTGGAGTTGCTCTCAGCCGGGCGTTTGTTCCCGTCATCCATCGGAAAATCCGATGACCTCCGGTGCTTTCGCCGAAGCCGCGATTCCGTAAGCCTGTTTGACCGCCCGGAGAATTCCGGAAACGGCTCCGCACGCGAAATTCCAGGTGACACGCGGTGCGGGCGCACGACGGCCCGAGTGGCGTACGCCACACCACGCGGCCCGCCGGGGTGAGACCCTGACCACGCGCTCGGGCATTGAACTCGCGTACGCTGACGGCTCACTCGCCCGTCGATGCCGGGCCGCCCCGGGGCCGACCCCCCGGCCGGTGCCCGCCGAGCGCGAGGGCTTCACTGGGAGGTACATGCATGGCGCGGACGATCACGGCCGAAACACGGCCGCGGGCCCTCGGCCGCGGCCCCGACGGCGGCGCGAACCGCTGGGTCGTCCTCGTCGTCCTCTGCGTCAGTCTGCTGCTGGTCGCGCTCGACTCGACCGTGCTGCACGTCGCCGTCCCCTCGCTCACCGAGGACCTGCGGCCCAGCTCCACCCAGCTGCTGTGGATCGTGGACGCCTACCCGCTGATCTGCGCGTCGCTCCTCATCCTCTTCGGCACCCTCGGCGACCGGGTCGGGCGCAGACGCGTGCTGCTGCTCGGCTACGCGCTCTTCGGCATCGCGTCGGCGGTCGCCGCGCTCGCCACCGCGCCCATGGTGCTCATCGGCGCCCGGGCCCTGCTCGGCGTCGGCGGCGCGATGATCATGCCGGCGACGCTCTCGCTGCTCCGCGCGGTCTTCCCCGACCGGCGCGAGCGGGCCACCGCCATCGGCATCTGGACCGCGGTCGCCGCAGTCGGCGCCGCCACCGGACCCGTGCTCGGCGGCTTCCTCGTCGAGAACTACTGGTGGGGCTCGGTCTTCCTGATCAACATCCCGCTGATGGCCCTGATCCTGCCGATCGGCCGCTGGCTGCTCCCCGAGTCGCGCGGCGCCGCCGACGGGCCCTGGGACGTGCTCGGCGCGCTGATGGCCGCCGCCGGAGTGCTCGGCGCCGTCCTCGGCGTGAAGCGGCTCGGTGCCGGCGCCGAGCCGCTAGCCCCCGCCACCCTCGGCCCGCTGCTCGTGGGCGCCCTCCTGGTCGTCCTCTTCGTACGGCGGCAGAAGCGGCGCGCGCACCCGCTGATCGACATGCGGCTCTTCGCCCGGGCGGCCTTCACCACCTCCGTCGGCTGCATCGTGCTCGGCATGCTGGCCCTGGTCGGCCTGGAGCTCATCGCGGTCCAGTACCTCCAGCTGATCCTCGGCCTCAGCCCCCTGGAGACCGGCCTCCGGCTGCTCCCGCTCACCTTCGCCGCGATGGCCGCCGGCGCCACCGGCTCGTACACCCTGAACCGGCTCGGTCCGCGCCGGATGGTCGGCTGGGGCTTCGTCCTCACGGCGGCGGCGGTGCTGCTGCTCGTCCTCATGGGCCAGCACGACCGGCCGGTGCTGCTCACGGTGGGCTTCGTGCTGCTCGGCTTCGGCCTGCAGACCACGCTCTTCTCGGCGTACGAGTCGATGCTCAGCGAGGCCCCGCCGGAGAGCGCCGGCGGCGCGGCGGCGATCGGCGAGACCTCGTACCAGCTCGGCGCGGGCATGGGCATCGCGCTGCTCGGCAGCGTCATGAACGCGGCGTACGCGCCCGGGCTCGCCGGACTGCCCGGCGTGCCCGCCCCGGCGGCGCGCGCCGCCGCGAACTCCCTCGGCGAGGCGTACCAGGTGGCCGGCCGGCTCGGCGGCACCGCGGGCGAAACGCTCCACCACGCCGCCCGCCACGCCTTCGTCCACGGCCTCCACGTCACGCTCTTCGTGAGCGCGGGCCTGCTGCTGCTCGGCGCGCTGATGGCGCTGCGGCTGCCGCGCGTGATGGAGTGCGCTCCCGCCCAGGACCTGAACCCGGACCGGGCGCCGGAGCGGAAGTGCGGGCAGGACCTTCCGAAGGTGCCCGCCACCCGCGAACCGAGCGCGCCGCCGGCCGCGGTGAGCCCGGGGCCCTGAGGCCCCCGGCTCAGCTCTGGTTGAAGAAGCCGTCCTGGGCGCGGCCGGCCGACTCGCCCGTCACGATCTGGGTGTCCGCCGGGGTCAGCAGGAAGACCCGGGTCGCGACGCGCTCGATCGAGCCGCGCAGGCCGAAGGCGAGGCCCGCGGCGAAGTCGACGACGCGCTTGGCGTCGTTCGGCTCCATCGCGGTGAGGTTGACGATCACCGGGACGCCGTCCCGGAACAGCTCGCCGATGCCCCGGGCGTCCCGGAACCCGTCGGGCGAGACGGTCGCGATCCGACGGCCCTGCTCGTGCGCCGTGTCGGACGCCACCCGCACCCGCGGGTCCGTCACCCAGGCGTCGCCGCTCTCGGCACCGTCGGCGTACTCGTCGTCGTAGTAACGCTCGTCGTTGTCCTCGACGAGTCCCAGCCAGGCACTGGCCTTGCGCACCGATCCCATGGACGCCTCCTTTCAGCGCGGTCACTCGTGGTTCCGCAATCCCTATCGTCGTCCATGATGCGGATCGCGCGCCAAGTGGATAGTCGGCGCGCAGGGGTTTCGTGACGGTACTGGTGCAGAACGTGAGGTCCGAAATCTGGCGAATCGTCAGGGATCTTGCGGTATGCGGGGGCTGACGGAGGCTTGGCCGCAGCCGTGCAAATCAAATGATGAATGTCGGGCCGGAAGGGTGACGACCGGGGCGTACGGGTGAACGGGACCCGTGGGTACGATGCCGACGCAGCCGCAGTACGGGGGAGTCTCTTGTTCGGAATAGTCAGGCCCTGCACGCACCGCCTCTCCGAGGGCCTCAAGGCGGAGTGGATGGCCCATCTCTGCGGCCTCTGTCTGGCACTTCGCGCCGACCACGGGCAGTTCGCCCGCGTCGTCACCAACTACGACGGCCTCATCGTCTCGGTCCTGACGGAGGCTCAGACCGGCCGCACCGAGGCCGGCCGGCGCACCGCCGGGCCCTGCCCGCTGCGCCAGATGCGGACCGCCCCCGTCGCGCGCGGCGAGGGCGCGCGGCTCGCCGCCGCCGTCTCGCTGGTGCTCGCCTCGGCGAAGATCCGCGACCACGTCGCCGACCGCGACGGCCTGTTGGCCCGCCGGCCGGTCGCCGCCGCGGCCCGCCGGGTCGCCCGCTCCTGGGACCGGGCGGGCGCCCGCACCGGCCGGGAGCTCGGCTTCGACACGGCCGTCCTGCTCGACGCGGTGGACCGGCAGACCGGCATCGAGACGCTCGCCGGGCCCGGCACCCCGCTGCTCGTCGTCACCGAGCCGACCGAGACCGCGACCGCCGCCGCCTTCGCGCACACCGCGGTGCTCGCCGGCCGCCCCGGCAACGCCGCGCCCCTCGCCGAGGCCGGCCGCCTCTTCGGACGCCTCGCCCACCTCCTCGACGCCGTCGAGGACCAGGCCGCCGACGCCGCCGCCGGCTCCTGGAACCCGCTCACCGCGACCGGCACCTCCCGCGAGGAGGCCCGCCGGCTCGCCGACGACGCGCTGCACGGCATCCGGCTCGCGCTGAAGGACGTCGACTTCGCGGACGGGCGGCTCGCCCATGTGCTCCTCGCCCACGAGCTGCGCACCTCCGTCGACCGCGCCTTCGGCACGACGACCTGCTCGCACGGCGCGCCGGGCGCGGGACAGGGACCGGTGCCGGGGAACCCGTACGCCACGCCCGCCGGACCGGGAGCCGCGCCCGGGAACCCGTACGCCCCGGGCGGCCCGGGCGGCAGTCCGTACGCGCCCGGACCGGGCGGCCCCGGCGGGCCGTACCACCCGGGTCCGGGCGGGCCCGGTGGCCCGGGGGGTCCCTGGGGCCCGCTCCCGCC
>NZ_JBSGIW010000149.1:0-10743 GCF_053605265.1 Streptomyces sp. NPDC003943
AAACGCCCGGTTACATTCCGAACCCGGAAGCTAAGCCTTTCAGCGCCGATGGTACTGCAGGGGGGACCCTGTGGGAGAGTAGGACGCCGCCGAACTCCTTTTGACCTCAACCCCCGGACTCTGTCCGGGGGTTGAGGCATTTTTGCGTTCAGATGACCCCTGTTCACCTCGCCCTGGTGGCTGAGGGTAAGGTCATGGGGCATCGTTGGCTCATTCCCACAGGAGGCCCCCGGGTGGAGGTCCAGGAGACTCGCGTTCAGACGGACCGGGTCCTCACCATCCCCAACATCCTCAGCATGGCTCGCCTCGTCGGCGTGCCGCTCTTCCTGTGGCTGATCCTCCGACCTGTGTTCGGCGGACCCAACAGTGACGGCTGGGCGTTGCTCGTCCTCGCGTTCAGCGGTGTCAGCGACTATCTGGACGGGAAGCTCGCCCGGCGCTGGAACCAGATCAGCAGCCTCGGCCGGCTGCTCGATCCCGCCGCTGACCGGCTCTACATCCTCTCCACGCTCGTCGGGCTCACCTGGAGGGAGATCCTTCCGCTCTGGCTGACCCTCATCCTTTTGGCCCGCGAGCTGATGCTCCTGGTCGCCGTGGGAATCCTCCGCCGGCACGGCTATCCGCCGCCGCAGGTGAACTTCCTCGGCAAAGCTGCCACTTTCAACTTGATGTACGCGTTCCCGTTGCTGCTGCTCAGTGACGGAAACGGGTGGCTGGCGTCACTCGCCGAAGTTTTCGGGTGGGCCTTCGCAGGATGGGGTACAACTCTCTATTGGTGGGCAGGGATCCTCTACGTGGTCCAGGTCCGTCGACTCGTGAAGGCGGATACCGCGGCCGATTGAGCCCGTCCGTCCCATGCCGAGCAACGACGCCGGCGGGATCGAGGACGTCCCAGGGCCATTGAGTGGACAGGTGAAGTCGGCAGGACCGTCGTCTCTTCAAGGAGGACGCTTCCGACATGAAGGCCGTCGTGATGGCCGGTGGTGAAGGCACTCGCCTTCGCCCCATGACCTCGAGCATGCCCAAGCCTCTGCTGCCGGTGGTGAACCGGCCGATCATGGAGCATGTCCTGCGACTGCTCAAGAGGCACGGTCTCAATGAGACCGTCGTCACCGTGCAGTTCCTCGCCTCTCTCGTACGGAATTACTTCGGAGACGGGGAAGAGCTCGGAATGGAGCTCACCTATGCGAACGAGGAGAAGCCGCTCGGCACCGCGGGGAGTGTGAAGAATGCCGAGGAGGCGTTGAAGGACGACGCCTTCCTGGTCATTTCGGGGGACGCACTCACCGATTTCGACCTCACCGATCTGATCGCCTTCCACAAGCAGAAGGGCGCCCTCGTCACGGTCTGTCTGACCCGGGTGCCCAATCCGCTGGAGTTCGGCATCACGATCGTCGACGAGGAAGGCAAGGTCGAACGATTCCTGGAGAAGCCGACCTGGGGGCAGGTCTTCTCGGACACGGTGAACACGGGCATCTACGTGATGGAGCCCGAGGTCTTCGACTATGTCGAGGCGGACGTTCCGGTCGACTGGTCGGGTGATGTCTTTCCGCGCTTGATGAAGGACGGCAAGCCGATCTACGGCTATGTCGCCGAGGGCTACTGGGAGGACGTCGGCACCCACGAGAGCTACGTGAAGGCCCAGGCCGACGTCCTGGAAGGCAAGGTCCAGGTCGACATCGACGGCTTCGAGATCTCCCCGGGCGTCTGGGTCGCCGAAGGAGCCGAGGTCCATCCCGACGCCGTACTGCGCGGGCCGCTCTACGTCGGCGACTACGCCAAGGTGGAGGCCGGGGCGGAGATCCGCGAGCACACCGTCGTCGGTTCCAACGTGGTCGTGAAGAGCGGCGCCTTCCTGCACAAGGCCGTCGTGCACGACAACGTCTACATCGGGCAGCAGAGCAATCTGCGCGGCTGCGTCATCGGCAAGAACACCGATGTGATGCGGGCGGCCCGGATCGAGGACGGGGCCGTCATCGGGGACGAGTGCCTGATCGGTGAAGAATCGATCGTGCAGGGCAATGTGCGGGTCTACCCGTTCAAGACGATCGAGGCCGGCGCCTTCGTCAACACGTCCGTCATCTGGGAGTCCCGCGGACAGGCCCACCTCTTCGGAGCGCGGGGCGTGTCCGGCATCCTCAACGTGGAGATCACGCCCGAGCTGGCCGTGCGGCTGGCCGGCGCGTACGCCACCACGCTGAAGAAGGGCGCGACCGTCACCACCGCCCGCGACCACTCCCGGGGCGCGAGGGCGCTGAAACGGGCGGTGATCTCGGCGCTGCAGGCCAGCGCCATCGACGTACGCGACCTGGAGAACGTGCCGCTGCCGGTGGCCCGGCAGCAGACGGCGCGGGGCAGCGCCGGCGGGATCATGGTGCGGACCTCGCCCGGGGTGCCGGACTCCGTCGACATCATGTTCTTCGACGAACGGGGCGCGGACCTGTCGCAGGCGGGTCAGCGCAAACTGGACCGGGTCTTCGCACGTCAGGAGTACCGGCGCGCGTTCCCGGGCGAGATCGGCGACCTGTCCTTCCCGGCCAGCGTCTTCGACTCGTACACCGGCTCGCTGCTGCGGAACGTGGACACCTCCGGGATCGCGGAGGCCGGCCTGAAGGTGGTCGTGGACGCGTCCAACGGCAGTGCCGGGCTCGTCCTGCCCAGCCTGCTCGGACGGCTGCAGGTGGATTCGCTGACGATCAACCCGGGGCTCGACGAGTCGCGGCCCACCGAGTCCGCGGAGAGCCGGCGGGCCGGGCTCGTCCGGCTCGGGGAGATCGTGGCGTCGGCGCGGGCCGCGTTCGGCGTGCGGTTCGACCCGGTCGGTGAGCGGCTCTCGCTGGTCGACGAGCGGGGCCGGATCATCGAGGACGACCGGGCGCTCCTCGTGATGCTCGACCTGGTCGCGGCCGAGCGGCGGTCCGGGCGGGTCGCGCTGCCGGTGACGACCACGCGGATCGCCGAGCAGGTCGCGGCGTACCACGGCACCCAGGTGGAGTGGACGACGACCTCGCCTGACGACCTGACCCGGGTCGGCCGGGAGGAGTCGACGATCTTCGGCGGCGACGGGCGTGGCGGGTTCATCGTGCCCGAGTTCAGCAGCGTCTTCGACGGGGCGGCGGCCTTCGTGCGGCTGATCGGTCTGGTCGCGCGGACCCAGCTCACGCTGAGCCAGATCGACGCGCGGATCCCGCGGGCCCATGTGCTGAAGCGGGACATCGCCACGCCGTGGGCGGTGAAGGGACTCGTGATGCGCCGGGTGGTGGAGGCGGCCGGTGACCGGTCCGTCGACACCACCGACGGCGTGCGGGTGGTGGAGGCGGACGGCCGGTGGGTGATGGTGCTGCCGGACCCGGCGGAGGCCGTCACCCATCTGTGGGCCGAGGGGCCCGACGACGCCTCGGCGCAGGCGCTGCTCGACGAGTGGTCGGCCGTGGTGGACAGCGCAGGTCACTGACGTAACCGGGCCTGAGGAGGCCCCTGGGCCGGGCGGTACTCATGGGTGCCGCCCGGCCCGTCGGTGGGGCCATTCGGCGGTACGGCGTGCGACGTGCGACGATGTGCGGCATGTCGCAGCAGCCCCCCGTTCGGAGCACAGGATCGCCGCCTCCGCGCCCGGACGCGTCCATGTCGCTGCTGAACAACGTGATCGACCACGCCGTGGACGACGGCTACGCCGAGGCGTCGGCGCGGCGCGCGGCGGAGGGTGGTGGCCTGCCCCGTACCGTACGGGCGAAGCTCGGTCTGGCGGCGGGCCTGGTGCTCGCGGCGGCCGTGGTGACCCTCGGTGCGGCGGAGGCGCGGGTGTCCGCGCCGGTCGTCGCCAAGGAGCGGCAGGACCTGATCAACCGGATCGACTCCGAGACCTCGGCGGCGGACCGTCTGGAACAGGACGTCGAAGGGCTGCGGGCCGAGGTCGGTGAGCGCCAGCGGAAGGCGCTCGAGCAGCACGGCGGCGACCAGGCGGAACTGGTGGCGCTGCTCTCGGGCGCGACTCCGGTGCACGGGCCGGGCGTGAAGCTGGTCGTGGACGACGCCAAGGGCAGTGACACGGGCGGAGGCGGCCCCCGGGAGAGCAGCGGTTTCTCCGATACGGGGCGGGTGCGCGACCGGGACATGCAGCGGGTCGTCAACGGGCTGTGGGAGTCGGGCGCCGAGGCCGTCTCGATCAACGGGCAAAGGATGACAGCACTGTCGGCGATCCGGGCCGCGGGCGACGCCATACTGGTCGACAACAAGCCACTGGTGCCGCCGTACACGATCCTCGCCGTCGGCGACGGGCAGCGACTGAGCACCACGTTCCAGGACAGCGCGGACGGACAGTATCTGCATGCGCTGCAGGAGAACTTCGGGATCCGTACCAGCATCTCGGTGGAGGGCGACGTGCGTCTGCCGGCCGCGCCGAGTCTGATCGTACGTACAGCAGTGCCGAGGGGAGCCGGGGCGGCGAAGGCCACCGGGCAGGCCACGGCCGATACAGGGAAGGGCACATCTTGATCGCCGTACTGGGCCTGATCGTGGGAGTCGTGGTCGGACTGTTCGTCCGGCCCGAGGTTCCGGCGGTGGTCGAGCCCTATCTTCCGATCGCCGTGGTCGCCGCCCTCGACGCGGTCTTCGGCGGCCTGCGCGCCATGCTCGACGGGATCTTCGTCGACAAGGTCTTCGTGGTGTCGTTCCTGTCGAACGTGGTCGTGGCGGCACTGATCGTCTTCCTCGGCGACAAGCTGGGCGTGGGCGCGCAGTTGTCGACCGGTGTGGTCGTCGTGCTCGGCATCCGGATCTTCTCCAACGCGGCCGCCATCCGGCGGCATGTGTTCCGGGCGTGAGGCCGATGAGCGAGCAGAACGACAACAACGGCAACAGCGGCATCGAGGGCGACGACGGCAGCACCGGCAACCACGGCAACAAGCCGGGCGAGGGTGCGGTTGAGCAGCCCCAGCCCCAGCCGCAGCCTCAGCTGCCGAAGGCTCAGCCGCCGAAGTCCGGGCCCCAGCCGCCGCGGCAGCCTCCGGCACCGCAGCACCGGCCGCAACCTCAGCCCCAGCCGCAGCCTCCGGCACCGCAGCCCCAGCCCCAGCCGCAGCCGCAGCCCCAGCCGCAGCCCCAGCCTCAGGCCGAGGCCGGTGTCAGCGGGCGGCAGCGGCTGGTCGCCGCGCTGTGGCCGCCGCGGGTGAGCCGGGCCCAACTCGTCGTCGCGCTGCTGCTGTTCGTGCTCGGCCTCGGCCTGGCCATCCAGGTGCGGTCGACCAGTGACAACAGCGCGCTGCGCGGCGCCCGCCAGGAGGACCTGGTGCGGATCCTCGACGAGCTGGACGACCGCACGCAGCGCCTGGAGGACGAGAAGACCCGCCTGGAGAAGCAGCGCTCGGAGCTGGAGTCGAGCTCGGACCAGGCCGAGGAGGCGCGCAAGCAGACCCAGGAGAAGGAGCGGCAGCTCGGCATCCTGGCCGGTACGGTCGCCGCCGAGGGGCCGGGGATCACGATGACGATCACGGACTCCTCCGGCGCCGTCGAGTCGGACATGCTGCTGGACGCCATCCAGGAGCTGCGTGCGGCCGGCGCCGAGGCGATCCAGGTCAACGGCGTGCGCGTGGTCGCCGACAGCTACTTCTCGGGAAGCGGACGCGACATGAAGATCGATGGAACGCAGGTGGCCGCTCCGTACGTCTTCAAGGTCATCGGCAAGCCGGAGGATCTCGAGCCCGCGCTCAACATCCCCGGCGGCATCGTCCAGACACTGGAGAAGGAGCAGGCCACGGTCACGGTGGAGCGTTCCGGGAAGATCGTCGTCGACGCCTTGCGGCCTGCGAAGCGGCCTGACTACGCTCGGTCGTCCTCGCAGTGAGGGGTGTGATGACGGTCGCACGGCAAGGGCATGACCTTGCGGGGGGTCGCCGCACCACAAGGGTGGTGCGTGGTGGAAACTGTCGAGTGGCTACGGACGTTGTGAAGATGTCCGGGTCGGCAGGTGTGTTCAGTCAGGGTTCGTCCTGCCCCACGGGCGGGTCTGTTTCGGTCAAGGGGAATCGCCCGTGAAGTTGTTTGCGAAGTTGTTCGGCAAGAGCGGACGCGAGGACGGCGGCAACGCCAGGCATCGCGCGCCGCGGAACGCCCAGAGCGAGGAACAGGGCGCGGAGCGCCCGCTCTTCCGCGACGAGGTCGGTGGCCAGGGTGGCGACATTCCGGGCACACCGGGCGCGTCGTCTGTTGACCCTGCCGGTGCCGCGCGCATAGGTTTCGGAGAAGCATCAAGCTCAGGTGCGGGTGGAGGGTTCATCCCCGACCCGTACGCGACCCAGACCTCCGCGGGGCAGCCGCGGCAGGAGGACGCGTCCATGCCGGTGTGCACGAGGTGCGGTCACCGCAACACGGCGGACAGCCGTTTCTGCTCCCACTGCGGCACGCCGCTGCGGGGCGGAGTGACTCCGGAGCGTGCCTCCGAGACGACCTCGACGATCTCCATCTCGGGGCTCGAGGCGTACGACGCCGAGGTCACCGGCCAGATTCCGGCGCTGTCGCCCGAGGCCCTGGCGGCCGTCGAGGCGCTGCCGTCCGGTTCGGCGCTGCTCATCGTCCGCCGCGGTCCGAACTCGGGCAGCCGCTTCCTGCTGGACAGTGAGCTGACCACGGCCGGCCGGCACCCGCAGAGCGACATCTTCCTCGACGACGTGACGGTCTCCCGCCGTCACGTCGAGTTCCGGCGCCAGCCGGACGGCACCTTCACGGTGTCGGACGTCGGCAGCCTCAACGGCACCTACGTCAACCGCGAGCCGATCGACTCGGTCGTGCTCTCCAACGGTGACGAGGTGCAGATCGGCAAGTACCGGCTCGTGTTCTTCGCGAGCCAGCGGGGCGTGTGACGCCCCGGAGAACCTTCAGGGAAGGTCCATGGTGCGTACAGCGACGGGCGGTGCCGGCCTCGGCACCGCCGCCGCGGGCGAAGGGCTGGTCAGCATCGGCACGGTGCTGAGCCGGCTGCGTGACGAGTTTCCCGAAGTGACCATCTCGAAGATCCGGTTCCTGGAGGCCGAGGGGCTCGTCGAGCCCCAGCGCACGGCCTCCGGGTACCGGAAGTTCAGCCCGCGGGACGTGGAGCGGCTCGCCCGGATCCTGCGGATGCAGCGGGACCACTACCTCCCGCTGAAGGTGATCCGCGAGCACCTGGACGCGCTCGAGCGCGGCGAGCAGATCAAGCTGCCCGCGCCCGGCCCGCAGCGGGACCTGCTCGACGGGGCCACGGAGGCGGACGGTGACCGCCCGACGGCGGCCCGCGTCGGCCGCGCCGAGCTGCTCGCCGCCGCGGAGGTCACCGAGGCCGAGCTCGCGGAGTGGGAGTCGTACGGCCTGATCGCCCAGGTGGCGGGCGGTGGGTACGACGCCGAGGCCGTCACCGTCGCCAGACTCGTGGCGGATCTGGGGAGATTCGGTCTGGAACCCCGTCACCTGCGCGCCGTCAAGGCCGCCGCCGACCGTGAGGCCGGACTGGTCGAACAGATGGTCGCGCCGCTGCGCCGGCACCGTAACCCCCAGACCAGGGCCCATGCCGAGGCCACCGCCAGGGAGCTCGCCGGGCTCGCCGTACGGCTGCACGCGGCACTGGTCCAGACCGCCCTCGGGGTCCGTCTGCAGTGAGCCGGAGACGGCCCGACTACCCAAACCGGTCGGGCACGTCCTAGGGTTGCTGTGTGAACGAGCTCGACGTTGTGGGTGTCCGGGTGGAAATGCCCTCCAACCAGCCGATCGTGCTCCTGCGCGAAGTGGGAGGCGACCGGTACCTCCCTATCTGGATCGGACCGGGGGAGGCGACCGCGATCGCCTTCGCCCAGCAGGGCATGGCCCCGGCCAGGCCGCTGACGCACGACCTCTTCAAGGACGTGCTGGAGGCGCTGGGGCAGGAGCTCACGGAAGTCCGCATCACGGACCTGAGGGACGGGGTCTTCTACGCCGAGCTGGTCTTCGCCAGCGGCGTCGAGGTCAGCGCCCGCCCCTCCGACGCGATAGCGCTCGCGCTGCGCACCGGCACGCCGATCTTCGGCAGTGACGGGGTGCTCGACGACGCGGGGATCGCGATTCCGGACGAGCAGGAGGATGAGGTGGAGAAGTTCCGCGAGTTCCTCGACCAGATCTCGCCGGAGGACTTCGGGACCGGCAACCAGTAGGCGGGGCCGACGGGGCCGGGGCGCGGAGCGCCCCAGGAGCATTCGAGTAGCCTTTCCCCGGAGTGGGGCACGGGAAACCACTCTCAGGGTGATTATCACTCGGCGTGCCGAGTGTGGCGATCGTTGACGCACCCCGAGTGACTGCCTACCTTCGTGTGGGCAGGTCAAGGACGGAGGGTCGGCGTGATGAGCAGCGGCGACGGTACGGCAGGGGGCTTCCTGGGGCGTGCGCCCGGGGAGGCGGGCCCGTATCCGCTTCACGGCAGTGTGGGCGACTCCGGTACGGACGCGAGCGCGGGTACGTCGGTCGGCTCGGACGCCGTCGGCTACCGCGGACCCACCGCGTGCGCGGCGGCCGGCATCACCTACCGCCAACTGGACTACTGGGCGCGCACCGGGCTCGTCGAGCCGAGCGTGCGGCCCGCGTACGGCTCCGGGACACAGCGCCTCTACAGCTTCCGCGACGTCGTCGTCCTCAAGATCGTCAAGCGTTTCCTGGACACCGGGGTCTCCCTCCAGAACATCCGGGCGGCGGTGCAGCACCTGCGGGCCCGCGGCTTCCGCGACCTGGAGCGGATGACGCTGATGAGCGACGGCGCGACCGTCTACGAGTGCTCGTCGCCCGACGAGGTCGTGTCCCTGCTCCAAGGCGGGCAGGGCGTCTTCGGCATCGCCGTGGGCGTGGTGTGGCGGGACGTCGAGGCGGCGCTCTCCCAGCTGCACGGCGAGCGCGTCGACACCGGGGAGACGCTGATCGGGCACAACCCGGCGGACGAGCTGGCGCGCCGGCGCCGGGACAGGGCCGTCTGAGCCCGGTCGGGACCGTTCTCGGAGCCGGAGCCGGAGCCGGAGCCGGAGCCGGAGCCCGAGCCAGAACCGGAGCCATAGCCATAGCCATAGCCGGCATCAGGGGCTCGTACGGGCGTACGGCCGATTGTCAGTGGCGTAGGGCAGCATCGGAACCGTGAGAGCCGCGCCCACCATCCTGCATCTCGACATGGATGCCTTCTTCGCCGCCGCAGAGCAGGCGTCGAAGCCGAGCCTGCGCGGAAAGCCCGTGGTCGTCGGCGGGCTCGGACCACGCGGAGTGGTCGCCACCGCGTCGTACGAGGCACGGCGCTTCGGGGTGCACTCGGCGATGCCCATGGGGCAGGCGCGGCGGCTCGCGCCGAACGCGGCGTACCTGGTGCCGCGCTTCGGCTTCTACCGGGCGATCAGCGGGCAGGTCATGGAGCTGCTCGGGCGGCTCTCGCCGCTCGTCGAGCCGCTCAGCCTGGACGAGGCCTTCGTCGACCTGGAGGCCGGCGGCGTCGCCGACGACAGTGCGAGCGCGCGGGCGGCGGGGGAGCGGTTGCGGCGCGACATCCTGGCGACGACCGGGCTCACCGGATCGGTCGGGCTCGCCGGCACGAAGATGCTCGCGAAGATCGCCTCCGAGGAGGCCAAGCCCGACGGGCTCGTGCTGATAGAGCCCGGTACGGAGCGGGAGCTGCTCGGGCCGCGCTCGGTGCGGATCATCCCGGGGGTGGGGCCGGCCACCGGCGAGCACCTGCGGCGGGCCGGGATCACCACGGTGGCCGAGATCGTGGAGGCGGGCGAGGACGAGCTCGTACGCCTCCTGGGGCGGGCGCACGGGGCCGGGCTCTACCGGATGGCCCTCGGGCACGACGACCGGCCCGTGGTGGCCGAGCGGGACGCCAAGTCGGTGTCCGTCGAGGACACCTTCGACGTGGACCTGCACGACCGGCTGCGGATCCGGCTGGAGGTGGAGCGGCTCGCGGAGCGGTGCGTGGCACGGCTGCGGGGCTCGGGGCACTCCGGACGGACCATCGTGCTGAAGGTGCGGCGGTACGACTTCTCGACGCTGACCAGGTCCGAGACGCTGCGGGGGCCGACCGACGACCCGGTGGTGGTACGGGAGGCGGCGACGCGGCTGCTCGACGTCGTCGACACGACGGGTGGGGTGCGGTTGCTGGGGGTCGGGGTGAGCGGGCTCGCGGACTACACGCAGGAGGACCTGTTCGCGCAGGCGGAGCAGGCGGGCAGCGCGGGCAGCGCGGGGGATCCGGAGGTGGGGTCGGCGGCGGAGGCGGCCGTCGAGGTGCCGGCTCCGCCGCCCGGCGCCGCCACGGAGACCGCCGAGCGGCGGTGGGCGCCCGGGCACGACGTGCGGCACGCCGTGTACGGGGCGGGGTGGGTGCAGGGCAGCGGGGTCGGGCGGGTCACCGTCCGCTTCGAGGAGCCGGGGTCGGCGCCGGGGCGGGTGCGGACGTTCGCGGTGGACGATCCGGAGCTGGAGGCGTCGGATCCGTTGCCGTTGGTGGAGGGCGGGGCGGTGGCGTAGCCCGCGGGGCGCGGGCCGCGCGGGGTGCGCCCGGCCTCCGGCCGGGCTTGGGGTGCCCACCCGCACCACCCGTACAACTGAGCACACAGAGGTGCGGGTCCTCCCGTGGGCCGTCCCCGCCGCCGGCGGCTGCGGGACCGTGGACCGCGCGGCCCGGCCTGCGGCCCGGCCTGCGGCCCGGCCTGCGGCCCGGCCTGCGGCCCGGCCTGCGGCCCGGCCTGCGGCCCGGCCTGCGGCCCGGCC
>NZ_JBSGIW010000150.1:0-10713 GCF_053605265.1 Streptomyces sp. NPDC003943
CCGCGCCCCGCCCCCCCCCCCCGGCCCCCCGGCCCCGCGTCATGTCCGGAGACACCGGCCTGATCCGCCGGACGGGCCGGACCCGCCGGACCTGCCGGAAGGGCCGGGTTCGCCTTGCCCGCCGGGCAGAGCCCGGGCAGCCTGGGAGACACGCACACAAGGGGGAGACCGCGTGAGGGAGAACGACCGCATGTCCGCCCGGCCGCACCCACAGCCGGGCCCGAGCGACCCGGTGACGCGGGAGCGGACCGCCACCGCGGGGGCGGCTGCGGAGGGGGTCGCCGCCGGGCAGGCTGCTTCCGCGCGGACCACCGCCGAGGCCGTGGCCACCGCGCCGGACCGCCGCTCGTCGCCCCGCCCCGCGCCCCACCGTCCTGAGCCAGTGCCACCCCCCGTCGGTGGCGTGTTGTGGAGCGTCGCCGGAGACGTCCGGGCGCTGCTCATGCTGCCCGCCGCGCTCACCATGCAGGTCGCCCACCCCGCCATCGGCGCCGGCGTCGACGACCACTCCGTCTTCCGTAGCGACCCCTGGGGCCGCGGCGAGCGTTCGCTGCGCTCGCTGCAGCTGTGGATCTACGGCGGGGAGCGGGCCGCCGAGGAGGGCCGCAGGCTGCGCGCGCTCCACAAGGAGATCCAGGGCACCGACGCCCACGGGCGTCGCTACCACGCGCTGAACCCCGCCTACTACGCGTGGGTACACGCCACCGGCTACCCCGTCTACCGCCACGGCCTGCGCTATCTCGCCCGCCCCCTCACCGAGGCGCAGGAGCGGCAGCTGTACGCCGAGTGGCTCCGGGTCGGCCGGGTGCTCGGCATCCACGACCGCGACATGCCACAGACGATCGAGGAGTTCTGGCCGTACTACCGCCGGGTCCTCGACGAGGAGCTGGAGGCCACCGTCGTGGTCCGCGACCTCCTCGCCACCGACGCCCCGGTGCCCGCCCCCGACCGCGGCCCCCTTCCCGTACGCCTGGCCCTGCGGCTCCTCTGGCCGCTGCTTCGCGGGCCCTTCCTGCGCGCTCGCGCCTTCCTCACCGTCGGCCTCATGCCGCCGGACGCCCGCGCCGCCATCGGCCTGGACTGGACCCCCGCCCAGGAACGCCGGCTGCGCCGCCTCGGCCTGGTCGTACGGGCCGTGGTCCCCGTCCTCCCCGAGCGCCTGCGCTACCTCCCACTGGCCCGCGAGGCCCGCGCCCGCGCCCGAGCGCAGGCCCACGCGAAGACACACCGAGGCTAGGCCGGCCCGGGCCGGGGGCCCGGCCCCGCGCGGCCCTCGCCGCCACCACGTTCCGGGTCCAGTCCCGGCCCGGCGCGGCCTCCAGCGTCGACCGGGCCTACTCCTCCCCGTCCGGCGTGGTGCCTCCCAGCGCCGCCAGGTAGTCGTCGAGCAGCTCCACCTGCCGCTTCGCCGGGAACGCCGCCGGGTCCAGTAGGGACTGGACCACCAGGCCCAGGACGAAGGACTGGGCGCCGGTCGCCAGGCGTGACGGGTCGCCGGGGGGCAGTTCGCCGTGCTCCTGGGCCGTGGCGATCAGCTCGGCGAGCCGGGTGCGGCTGCGGCCGTACTTCCCCGCGTAGTCGGCGCTCAGGGCCGGGTCGGCGAGGGCCGTGTCCCAGGAGGAGACCCAGATCCGGTTGCTCGCCGTCGCCTCGTCGGTGAGCGGCAGGATGTCGAGCAGCGCGGCCCGCACGGCGGCGAGACCGGGCTCGCCCGAGTGCCTTCGGGGACGCGCCGTCGTGCGCTCGTCGAGGAGGTCCAGGGCGTACGCGACCAGATCGCGCTTCGCCGGGAAGTAGTGGGTCAGCAGACCGGTGGTGGCACCGAGCTCGGTGGCGACGGCGCGCAGCGTCAGCCCGCCGAAACCGTGCGCGGCCAGGACGCGCCAGACCGCCTCCGAGACGTCACGGCGCCGGGCCTCGTGGTCGCCCTTGGTACGTGGCATGCTGCTACGGTAATAGTCATAACGCTTGTTGTGTGAATGGGGTCCCTGATGTTCTCCCTCCCGCTGCGGGACAACGCCGTCCTCCGGCCGCTCGAGAGCTGGCACGCCGAGGAGTTCGCCGCCCATCTGGACCGGGCGCGCGACCACATCCGGCCGTGGGTCGGCCCGGCCTTCGTCACCACCGACGTCGCGGGCGCCCGGGCCACCCTGGTCCGCTACGGCGAGCGGCAGGCCGCCGACGGCGGACGCCTCTACGGCATCTGGCTCGACGGCACGCTGGTCGGCGGCGTGATGTTCACGGTCTTCGACGCCGACTGGGGCACCTGCGAGGTCGGCTGCTGGCTCGAACCGGCCGGCGAGGGACACGGCCTGGTCACCGCCGCCTCGACCGCCCTGCTCGACTGGGCCCTCGTCGAGCGCGGCCTGCACCGCGCCGAATGGCACTGCCGCGCCGACAACGACCGCAGCGTCGCCGTCGCCCGGCGGCTCGGGATGAGCCTCGAAGGCACGCGGCGCGAGGCATGGCCGTACGACGGCGTCCGGTACGACAAGCAGATCTGGGGCGTCCTCGCCGCCGAGTGGCAGGCCCACCGCGCCTGACGTCCCGCACGCGAAAAACGCGCCTGACGTCCCGCGAGGCACGAGAACAAGACGGAGCCGCCGTCCCGCCTGGCCAGGGGGACGACGGCTCCGCCGTTCGGTGGGTGCGCCCGTCAGCGCTCGTGGATCGTGTTCGTCTCCGCGATCTTCTTCCAGGACTTCGGCTGCACCGGCTTCGCCGCGGTCAGCCCCTGCGGCGCCGCCAGGCCCGCCTCCGCGGCCGCCGGCGCCGCCGGCTTCACCGGCTGGTACAGCCAGGTGTCGAAGAGACCCGCCAGCGGCTTGCCGGAGACCTTCTCCGCGTACTGCACGAAGTCGGAGACGTGCGCGTTGCCGTACGCGTGCTCCTGCGGCCAGCCCCTGAGGATCGCGAAGAAGGTCTCGTCGCCGACCTCGTCGCGCAGCGCCTGGAGCGCCAGCGCGCCCCGGTCGTACACGGCGATGTCGAACTGGTTGTCCGCGCCCGGGTCACCCGGCTTGACCGTCCAGAACGGGTCGTCCGCCGCCCGCGTCTGGTAGACGTAGTCCGCGAGCTCCCGGGCCGTGCCCTCGCCCTCCTTCTCCGACCACAGCCACTGGCTGTAGCGGGCGAAGCCCTCGTTGATCCAGATGTCCTTCCAGTCGCCGACCGACACGCTGTCGCCGTACCACTGGTGCGCCAGCTCGTGCACGACCACCGAGACGTTGGCGCCGTTCGCGAACTGCCGCGGGCTGTAGTACGGCCGGGTCTGCGTCTCCAGGGCGAAGCCGGTCGTCACGTTCGGCACGTAGCCGCCGATCGCGTTGAACGGGTACGGGCCGTAGAGCGACTCCAGCCACTCGGCGACCTCGGCGGTCCGCTCGACCGAGGCGCGCGCCGAGCCCGCGTTGTCGCCGAGCTCCGTGCTGTAGGCGTTGAGGACCGGCAGGCCGCTGGCCGTCTTGTCCGTCGTGATGTCGAACTTGCCGACGGCGAGGGTGGCGAGATACGTCGCCTGCGGCTTGTTGGAGCGCCAGTTGAAGCGGGTCCAGCCGAGCTTCGAGGACTGCGACTGCAGCACGCCGTTGCTGATCGCCTGCGTGCCGTCCGGCACCAGCACGGAGACGTCGAAGGTCGCCTTGTCGAGCGGGTGGTCGTTCGACGGGAACCACCAGACCGCCGAGTCCGGCTCGTCCGCCGCGACACCGCCGTCGGGCGTGCGGTGCCAGGCCGACCAGCCGCCGATCTTCAGCTCCGACGGCTTGCCCGCGTAACGGACCACGACCGATATCGACTTGTCCTTCTCCAGCGGGACCGCCGGGGTGACCTCCAGCTCGTGGTCGCCGGAGGTGGCGAACTTCGCGACGCGGCCGTTCACGCGGACCTCGCTGACCCGCAGGCCGAGGTCCAGGTCGAAGCGGGACAGGTTCTGCTTGGTGGTGGCGAGGATCGTCGCCGTGCCCTCCAGCAGGTCCGTCGCCGGCTGGTACTTGAGACGCAGGTCGTAGTGGGACACGTCGTAGCCGCCGTTGCCGCTGGCGGGGTAGTACGAGTCGCCGATGCCCGGAGCGCCCGCCTCGAAGGTGGCCGCCGACGCCGGGATCGCCAGCAGGAAGGAGGCCGCGAGAGCGCTCGGAACGATGATTCTGCGGTGCACAGGTGCTCCTCAGGTCGTGAAGTCGCAAGAAACGTAAGACGCGTGGTGGGCCGTCGGTCCTTAGCGACACTATTCAGCCCCGCGACGGGCCGTCACGTCCAGAGCACCTCCCGTCACATGATCGCCATCCGGCCGACATGCACCGCCCGTACCGGACGCCGCCGCAGGCACTCTTTTGCACCGCAGCGGCCCGGGGTACCTTCCGCCCCATGCCGATACGTGCGCGGAGAACCCGCTCGGTCCGTCTGTCGTGCAGATCCCTCGCCGTCGCCGCCGCGACGGCCCTCGCCGCCGCCTTCCTCGCCCCCGCCGGGGCCCAAGCCGCCCCGCCCGTACGGGAGTCGAGGCCGGTCTACTCGTACGCCGACGCCGTCCGCGAATCCGTCTGGGTCGACACCGGGCTCGACGGCGACGCCGACGGCCGCACCGACCGGGTCGCCGTCGACATCGTCCGGCCCCGCGAGCCCGCGGCCGCCGGCCGCCGCGTCCCCGTCATCATGGACGCCAGCCCGTACTACGCCTGCTGCGGGCGCGGCAACGAGGGCCAGAAGAAGACGTACGACGCCGACGGGAGGCCCGTCCAACTCCCGCTGTTCTACGACAACTTCTTCGTTCCGCGCGGCTACGCCTTCGTCGCCGTCGACCTCGTCGGCACCAGCCGCTCCGACGGCTGCGACGACGTCGGCGGACCCTCCGACGTCGGCTCCGCCAAGGCCGTCGTCGACTGGCTGAACGGCCGCGCCCGCGGCTACGCCACCCGCACCGGCACCGAGCGCGTCCGCGCCACCGGCTGGTCCACCGGCGCCGTCGGGATGATCGGCAAGAGCTGGGACGGCACCATCGCCAACGGCGTCGCCGCCACCGGCGTCGAAGGGCTGCGCACCATCGTCCCGATCGGCGCGATCTCCTCCTGGTACGACTACTTCCACTCCCAGGGCGCCCCGCTCTACGACGCCAACCCGACCTGGCTCTCCGACTACGTCGGCAGCCCCGACGCCAGGGCCCGTTGCGGCGCCGTGCAGAGCCGGATCGCCGCCGCCACCCCGTACAGCGGCGACTGGACCCGGGCCTGGACCGAGCGGAACTACGTGCCGGACGCGGGCCGGGTGAAGGCCAGCGTCTTCGTCGTGCACGGACAGCAGGACCTCAACGTCCGCGCGGGCCAGTTCGGCCAGTGGTGGGACGCCCTCGCCGCGCACGGCGTCGAGCGCAAGATCTGGCTCTCCCAGACCGGTCACGTCGACCCCTTCGACTACCGCCGCGCCGACTGGGTCCGCACCCTGCACCGCTGGTTCGACCACTACCTCCTCGGCTACGACAACGGCATCGACCGCGAACCGGCCGCCGACATCGAGCGCGCCCCCGACCGCTGGACCACCGACCGGAGCTGGCCGCCGCGCGGCACCGCCGCCACCGTGCTCCGCCCCGCGCCGGGCGCGGCGCCCGGCGTCGGCACCCTCGGCCGTACGCCCGCACCGCGCGGCGCCACCGAGACCTTCACCGACGACCCGGCCCGGAGCGAGCTCCAGTGGGCCGCCGACATCGACCGGGCCACGGCCGCCAAGGCCGGGTTCACCACCGCGCCGCTCGCCCGCGAACTGCGCGTCGCCGGCTCCTCGACGGTGACCGTCACCGCCACCCCGACGACCACGACCGCACACCTCAGCGCCGTCCTCGTCGACCTCGGACCCGCCACCATCCGTGCCTACGCCGAACCCGGCGAAGGCATCACCACCCTTGCCGGGCGCAGCTGCTGGGGCGCGAGCACCGAGGGTGACAGCGCCTGCTTCAAGGACACGGAGGCGCGTACGGCGGACGTCGGGTACACGGTCGTCAGCCGCGGCTGGGCCGACCTCGGCACCTGGGCGGACCCGCGCGTGGGCCGGCCGCTGACCCCGGGACGCCCGTACCCGATCACGATCCGCCTCGCGCCCACCGACCACGTCGTCCCGGCCGGCCATCGGCTCGCCCTGATCGTCGCCGGCACCGACAAGGACCTCCTCGACCCGCCGTCGACCCGGCCGACCCTCACCCTCGACCTGGCCCGCATGGCGGCGCGCGTACCGCTGCTCGGCGGAGCCCGCGCCTTCGACCGGGCGGTCATGCCCCCGGCCGGCGCCCCGGGACGTGACCTCACGGCCGGCCCGTCCGTTCAGCACCGTGCCGCCCCGACCGGCGCCTCCGTGCCCCCGCGCACCGCCGCCCCGACCGGCGCCCCCGTGCCCCCGCGCACCGGCGCCCCGATCCCCGGTGAGGACCGATGACCCGCACCTCCCGTCACCGCCGCCGCGCGCTCACCGTCGCGGCCGGCCTTGCCGCCCTCGGGCTGCCGCTCCTCGCCGCCCCCACCGAGGCCGCGGGCAGCGCGCCCGGGCCGACGACCCCGCGCACCGGCTTCGAGAGCAGCGACGGCGCCCGCTGGACCAGTGAGGCCGAGGAGACCGCCTTCCTCGCGGCCGTCGACCGCGAGAGCGCGGCCCTGTCCGTCCGTACCGTCGGCACCACCGCGCAGGGCCGCCCGCTGCGGCTCGCCACCATCGGCACCGGCGCCACCACCGTGCTGCTCATCTGCTCCCAGCACGGCGACGAGCCGGCCGGCCGGGAAGCCTGCCTCAGCACCCTGCGCGACCTCGCCTACGCCCAGGACGGCGCGACCCGGCGCCTCCTCGCCCGCACCACCCTCCTCGTCGTGCCCACCGCCAACCCCGACGGCCGGGCGGCCGACACCCGGGGCAACGCCGCCGGCGTCGACATCAACCGCGACCACCTCGCCCTGCGCACCGCCGAGACACGCACCCTCGCCGCCGTCATCCGCGACCGGCGCCCCGAGCTGATCTACGACCTCCACGAGTACGGCGCCACCCCGCCCTACTACGACAAGGACCTGCTCGCCCTCTGGCCGCGCAACCTCAACACCGACCCCCGCGTCCACGACGAGGCGCGCACCCTGTCCGAGTCGTACGTCCGGCCCGCCGCCGGACTCGCCGGGTACAGCAGCGGCATCTACGGCATCTGGACCGACCCGCTCACCGGCGAGCCGATCAAGCAGGTCGCGGGCGACGGCCAGGAGCGCATCCTGCGCAACACCGCGGGCGTCAAGAACGCCGTCGGCCTGCTCGTCGAGACCCGCGAGAACGCCCTCGACCCGGCCGAGCAGAACGACCCGGCCCGCAACCACCGCCGCCGGGTCGCCACCCAACGAGCCGCGCTCAAGGGGGCGTTCGGCTACCTCGACGAGCGGCGCGGACCGCTCATGGCCGCCACCGCCGCGGCCCGCCTCGCCGGCCTCGCCGACCGCGGCCCGGTCCTCCTCGGCGGCGCCGACAACGACCCGGCCGAACCCGCCGAGATGCTCCACGACCCGCCCTGCGGCTACCGCCTGACGGAGGCTCAGTACGAGGAGGTCCGCGACGAGCTGGCGCTGCACGGCGTCCTCGTGCGGAAGGACGGCGACGGGGTGCTCGTACCGCTGCGACAGCCGCTGCGGGCGCTCGTCCCGCTGCTGCTCGACCCGCGGGCGAGTTACGGCCTCACCGGCGGAGAGCCTGTGGAGAGGTGTTGAGGACCTGGTGACCGACGGCGGCGTGCGGCGTTTCTCGTGATCATTCCGAGTATTGTTACCAGCGGGTATTGACCATACCTGAACGGGCAACGGGCCGTGACGGCCCGGAACTTGGAGTGACACCATGACGAACGCGACGCCGCTGCGCCGCACCCTGTCGGCTCTCGCCGCCACCACGCTGCTGGCCGGGGGCCTGCTGCTGGGACAGACCGTGACCGCACCGACGGCCCAGGCCGCCGGATCCAAGGTCACCTGCGACGTCCCGAAGATGCGCCAGCAGTCCCACGAACTGCGCGTCAAGGCCGCCAAGCTGAAGCAGCTCGGCTCCCGCGACGAGGCCCGCCGCGTCAACGCCCAGGCCGACTCGCTGGACCGCCGCATCAAGGCGTGCATCGACGCGGACGACCACGCCCAGAAGCCCTTCCCGGGCTGAGGGCCGGCTTTCGACGCCCGTCCGGCGGCCCTCTCGGCCCGCCGGACGGGCGTCCGTCTTCCACGGCCTCGCCTCCCTGTGGGGGGGGGACTGGTCGTCGGCAACCCGGCTCCAGCCCCCGCTCGGCGAGCCGGACCGCCGCCGACGGACCGATGACTGCGCCCCCACCACGATCACGTCACCGCCCGCATCGCCGTCCATGGCAGGGCCCCAGGGGGTGTCACCTAGAATTCGTCCCCTGATGACTGCCACCCTCGTCGCCAAGAACCTCGCCGCCGGCCACGGCGAGCGCTCCCTCTTCTCCGGGCTCGACCTCGTCGTCGCCCCCGGGGACGTCATCGGCCTCGTCGGCGTCAACGGCGCCGGCAAGTCCACGCTCCTGCGCCTGCTCGCCGGCCTCGACACCCCCGAGGACGGCGAACTGCGGCTGTCCCCGCCCACCGCCACCGTCGGCCACCTCCCGCAGGAGCCCGAGCGGCGCGAAGGCGAGACCGTCCGGGAGTTCCTGGCCCGCCGCACCGGCGTCGCCGCCGCCCAGGCCGCCATGGACGAGGCCACCCAGGGCCTCGTCGACGGCACCCCCGGCGCCGACGACGCCTACGCCGTCAGCCTGGAGCGCTGGCTCGACCTCGGAGGCGCCGACCTCGACGAGCGCGCCGAGGAGACCGCCGGCACGCTGGGCCTCACCGTCGGCCTCGACCAGCCGATGACCTCGCTCTCCGGCGGCCAGGCCGCCCGCGCCGGCCTCGCCTCCCTGCTCCTCTCGCGCTACGACGTCTTCCTCCTCGACGAGCCCACCAACGACCTCGACCTCGACGGACTCGAACGGCTCGAGGCCTTCGTCTCCGGCCTGCGCGCCGGCACCGTCGTCATCAGCCACGACCGCGAGTTCCTCACCCGGACCGTCACCAAGGTCCTCGAACTCGACCTCGCCCAGCAGCAGATCACGCTCTACGGCGGCGGCTACGAGGCGTACCTGGAGGAGCGGGACACCGCCCGCCGGCACGCCCGCGAGGAGTACGAGGAGTACGCCGACAAGAAGGCGTCCCTCGAATCGCGCGCCCTCATGCAGCGCAACTGGATGGACAAGGGCGTCCGCAACGCGCGCCGCAAGGCCACCGACAACGACAAGATCGGGCGCAAGCTGCGTGGCGAGGCCAGCGAGAAGCAGGCCGCCAAGGCCCGCCAGACCCAGCGCATGATCGAACGCCTCGACGTCGTCGACGAGCCCCGCAAGGAGTGGGAGCTGCGCATGGAGATCGCCGCCGCGCCCCGCTCCGGCGCCGTCGTCGCCACCCTGCGCGAGGCCGAGGTCCGCCGCGGCGACTTCTCCTTCGGGCCGGTCACCCTCCAGGTCGACTGGGCCGACCGGGTCGCCATCACCGGCGCCAACGGGGCCGGCAAGTCCACCCTCCTCGCCGCCCTTCTCGGCCGCCTGGAACTGGACGCGGGCGACGCCGCGCTCGGCCCCGGCGTCGTCGTCGGCGAGGTCGACCAGGCCCGCAAGCTCTTCCACGGCACGGAGACGCTCCTCGAGGCCTTCTGCGCCGCCGTTCCCGACACCGAGCCCGCTGACGTCCGCACCCTGCTCGCCAAGTTCGGCCTCAAGGCCGACCACGTGCTGCGCCCCGCCACCACCCTCTCGCCCGGCGAACGCACCCGCGCCGCACTCGCCCTGCTCCAGGGCCGGGGGGTGAACCTGCTCGTCCTCGACGAGCCCACCAACCACCTCGACCTGCCCGCCATCGAACAGCTGGAGTCGGCGCTCGAGTCGTACACCGGCACGCTGCTCCTGGTCACCCACGACCGGCGGATGCTCGACGCCGTCCACGTCACCCGGCGGATCGAGGTCGCCGACGGCAAGGTGACCGAGCTCTGATGACCGCCGCGCCAGGTGCCTCGTGCGGGTCCCCGACCCCCGGGGCGACCGGGGCGGCCACGCCGTGGACCGCCACGGACGGCCCGGTCGCCGCCTTGCAGGGCTGCGATCCGGGCCGTGAACTGTACGAGTACGGCCGTCCGCAGGACGTGGAGGTGGCCGCCGAGACCGACCCGTCCGCCACCGCCCCCGTCCTCCCGGACGGCGCATCCCAGGAGGCACCATGACCGACGACGCCCGCGTGACCCGGCTGATCGCGATGCTCGACGACCTCGACGCAGACCTCGACGAGACCATCGACCTCGCCGACGAGATCGCGGCGACGGGAGACCGGAGCCTCCTCCCGCGTCTCACCGCCGAACTCGACCGCGCGGTCGCCGACCGCAACTCCTACGCCCGCGAACTCCTCGGCGGCCTCATCGCCGCCCTCGGCGGTACGGAGCAGCTGCCGGTCCTCGTACGCGCCTCCGCCGCCGACCTCGGCGACGACCAGGACGGCCTCGCCACGGAGATCGTCGACCTGGTCCAGGCCGACCCGAAGACGGCCCAGCGGCTGCTCCAGCCGCTGACGGAGGACGACGACCTGTCGGGGAAGTCGGGCAGGCCGCCGCAGTGGTCCACGTCCAGGTGGGTCACGACGACGTGCCGCACGTCGGCGGGCGCGTACCCGAGCCGGGCGA
>NZ_JBSGIW010000151.1:0-10698 GCF_053605265.1 Streptomyces sp. NPDC003943
CGGGTGACCGTACGGCGCCGGCGCTGCGGGGCGGCCTCGCGGCGCCGCCCGCGGCCGAGCGGCCCTGGACGCCGAAACGGCTCGCGGCCCTGCGGACCCGCATGGGCCACGATTACCGGGACGCACAGCTCGGCCGGATCTCCGCCGACAGCCTCCTCCTCGGCTCCGCGAGCATCCGGCTCGTCGCCCCCGCTGTCCACCCGCTCGGCAGCACCGACCAGGAGCCGACGGTCGCCGCCCGGCTCGGCGCGGGGGCCTTCTACCTCGAATCGATCGCACACGAACGGGTCGGCCTGTTCGCCGCGGGGGAGCGGGAGGACAGCGGGGGCTACCTGGTGCACCGCGTCACCGACGACGGACGTCGCCACGACACCGGGCTCCGCCTGATCACCCGGGACACCGCCCGCGTGCCGGCCGGCATCCTCGCGTACACCAGCGACCTCACCACGATCCGCGAGGTCACGATCGTCGGCCGCCGGCCCCGCGACGTCCGGGCGGCCGCCGCCGGAATCGTCGCCGAGCTGGGGCGGGGCCTCGCCGGGGCACCGGGCTCGGTCGTGTCGGCCACCCTCAAGGACTACCTCAAGGACCTCGACCACGACGAACTCATGCAGTGCTTCACGGAGTTGCGCAGACTCGGCAAGCTCGGCGACACGATCGTCCTGGTCCGCGCCCGCGGTTTCCGGGACTTCCTCCGCGAGCGACAGGTGCCGTGGGACTTCGTCCTCGCCAACTGGCAGCCCAACGCGGTCGACTTCGCCGCCGTGGTCAGCGGCGTCGGCTGGGGCGCGGCTGAGTCCTCCACACAGATCATCGAGGTCATCGGTATGCTCGCCGGCTCGCCGTTGGATCGCGAGCGGTTCTGGACCGGGCTCGTCACCGCCGTCAAGCACCCGCTGATCACCGGACAGGAAGGGCTGCGGCAACTGCGCGACACCTTCTGGGAGCATCTTGAACGGCTGGAGTTCTTCGACGCGGGCCGCTTCCTCGGCCAGCTGGTGGTGGCCGTCATGACCCTGCCCGAGGCCGTTCGCGCGCTGCCCAAGCTGGCCCGGAGTACCGTCCGTGCCCTCACCGCCTTCAACCGGATCGGGGTGGCCGTCCTCGACCGGACCGGGCTCGGATTGCGCGACGTGATCGACTTCCTGGTCCGCTTCGCGCGCACCGAGCAGCACGCCCTCGTCACCCGCGAAGGGATCGTGTTCATGATGAGCGGCGACGACATCCTCGTCTCGGGCCCGAAGGTGAAGGGCACCTCGGCGATCGCGCACGGCGAGATCCTTCAGGCGATCAAGGACATCGAGAACCCCGCCACCAAGTTCTTCACCGACGCCGAGGTCGACGCCTGGCTGAAGCAGGTCGATGAACTCCTCAAGGAGCCACCGGTGAAGCCCGGCGCCGCCACCGGGGCGACTGCGGCAGCCGAGGCCGTGCTGACCGTGGAGGCCCTGGAGGACCTCGTCGCCGCGGCCGTCGCCGAACTCGGCGAGGTGCCCGACATGACGAACAGCGTGCGCGGCACCAGACTGCACAAGATCTTCAGCCGTCTGGTCCAGGAGCAGTTCCCGCACAGTGGCCTGCACCTCGTCAGCGAGACAAGGCTCCGCTCCTTCGCCAGGCTGTCCGTCGAGATCCTCGACATGCCGATCGAGGAGTACGTCACGCGGAACCCGGGTCTGATGCCGTACGAGCGCGAACTGCGCCCGCTGTTCATGAACGACGAGACCGGCGCGGCCCGGCTGATCGGCGACCTCCGCCCCGACCTCGTGGTCCGCGCCCCGGGCCAGGTGGTGGTGTTCGACCTGACCAGTGTCGAAGTCGGCAAGCACATGGCCAAGGACGTCCTCTACACCTGTCTGCTGCGCGAGTCGGGGGAGATCGCCCTGGTCGGCGAGACGTACTGGCGCCATTTCGGCAGGACCACGGCCGAGATCGAGAAGCTCTATCCCAAGGCGGTACGGTCGGCCCGCAAGGCGGCCGAACTCGTCCAGAAGCTCCAGGCCCTGCACGAGGCGAAGAAGCACACCGCCCCGTGAACGGTCATCGGCTCACACCCAGTTGACCTTCGCCTTCGCCAGCAGCGGGTCGTCCACCAGCTCCCACAGCGGCACCGCCACGTTCCCGATCCGGTACTTGCCACCGAAGTGCAGCCCGAGCACCCGGTGGTCGGTCAGGTCGAACACCGGGGAGCCGCTGTTGCCGCCGAGCGTCGAGCAGTCGTGCTTCACCACCAGGCCGCCCGGCGTGAACTCGGTCGTCATGCCCGGCTGCAGCCGCTTCACGTTGTAGATGTCCATGAAGATCCGGCGCATCGACTCCGGCTCGTTGCGCCGCCCGTCCCAGGCCGGATAACCGACCACGTACACCGGCCGGCCCGGCACGCTCGCCGGGGCGTCCGCCGCGACGGCCAGCGGCGTCGGCAGCGGCTCGCCGTCGGGCGGCGCGATCCGGAGCAGCGCCATGTCGACGTCCGGGTGGATGCCGATGACCTCGGTGATCTCGTACGGGAGGGGGCCGGCGGCCGGCACCGGGCCGGGCGCGGGGGGTACGGGCAGTTCCTCGCCGGGGTCGACGCGGGCCGTCATGCCCTCCTGGAAGGTCCAGCCGGCGCCCTCGGCGCGGCTGAACTCGACGGCCACGTGCCGGTTGGTCATCACCGCGTCCGGGCCCACCACGAAGGCCGTGCCGATCCAGGCCAGACTCGGATGCCCGGTCACGTCCACCCGGCCCACCCGGGCGATCGACTCGCGGATCGCGGGGCGCGACGCGTCGAGCACCGACCAGTCGCCGGGCTGCGAGGCGAAGTCCTGCCCCTGCACCAGGATCGCGGGCCGGCCCTCCAGGAGGACGATCGCCTCCACCCCGAAGTACTCGTCCTCGTCGACCTCGTCGGCCCGGCCGCCCGCCAGCTTCTCCAGGCCCGTCACGCCCGCCTCCAGGACGCGGGCGCGCTCCTCCTGGGCGAACCGGGAGATCTCGCCGGCCGGGACGGCGCCGGGCGGCAGCTCCTCGGCGGACTCCTGGATCTCCAGCTCCTGTTCGAGCCGGTCGCGCACCCGCGCCGCCACCTCCGTCAGATCGCCGAAGACCTGCTCGGGTCCGGTCGCGACCGGCGAGCCGCTGTGCGAGCCGCTCCGTGATCCGTAACCCATCTCCCGTCACCTCCGCCGTCCACTCTCTTCCGGCCTCTTCCGGCGTCAGCCCTCCGGTTCCTCCGGAGGCAGCGCCGCCTGCGCCCTCATGATCTCCGCGTACAACTCGGGCCGGGTCTCCCGCAGATGGGTGAGGATCGCGCACATCTGGGTGCCGACGTTGATGACCGCGGTCGTCCGGCCCTGGTACTCGAGCCCGGTCTTGCGCAGCGCGCCACGGTGCAGGGCGACCACCGTCCAGCGGTCCGTGAACACCGGCGAGCCCGAGGAACCGCCCTGGGTGTCGGTGAAGTACGCGACGTCACGCTCGTTCGCCTCGTACACCAGGTTGTTGCGCAGGGCCACCCGCTTCGGCTTGCCCTCCGGGTGCTGGATGATGTTGACCGCCTGCGGGTCGTTCCCGCGGCACTCGAAGAGCGTGGTGGTCACCCGCAGCACCGCACGCGTCAGCTGAGGGTTGGCCAGGCGGATGATCGCGTAGTCGAGTTTCGGGTCCCACGCGACGAGATCGACGGCCGTGGCCTCCTCGGTCTGGATCTCGCCCGCGTCGGCCCCGTAGTCGAAGCGCGAACGGGAGTTCTCCACCTGCATCCGGAGGTCCTCCTCGGCGGCCTGCTCACGGACGCCGCTCATCTTGCTGCGGGCGTTCACCACATGGTGGTTGGTGACCAGCAGCCCGGGCGCGATCAGCCAGCCGGTGCCCAGGAGCGGATACGGCGGCTTCATCGGCTCCCGTCCCCGGTAGGGCGGCACACTGACCCGGGCGATGGCCGCGCCGGCCAGGAAGCCCTCCTGCAGGAACTCGAACGGGACCATGTCGTCGCGGACGACGATCTCCTCCTTGAACTCGCCCGTCAGGTACTCCGCCGGCACCTCCGGCTCGCCCGTCGCGGCCCGTACGACCCGGTCGAGGGCCCGCTGGAAGACGGCGACCGCACCGGGGTCGGCGGCCAGCGCGATGGCGTTGCGCAGCCACAGCTCCAGCGGCACCTCGCCCTCCATCAGCCGTTCGGCGACGTTCATGGTCTCCAGGTCCTTCTGGACCTGGATGAAGGGTGTCGGCTGCGGCGGCAGCATCGCCCAGAAGTACTCCTTGATCCCGCTGAACAGCGAGCCGCGCAGCTCCCGGTCCGCGAGCCCGGCCTCCACGGCCGCGTTCGCCACCGCGAGCAGCTCGTCCGGGTTCAGATACGGTTCCTCCCGCCACTTCGCGTCCACCTGGGTCGGCGCCGGCGTGACCCCCACCAGGCCCGCCCCGGCGGACACCCGCCCGTAGCCGAACCGGGTGCCGCCGCCCGGGCCGGCCAGCCCCGAGCCCGCGTCCACCGCCGCGGCCACCCCGCGCAGCAGGTCACCGCTCCGGTCGCTCAGCATCAGCGCCCGCCACGCCAGTCCGTCCAGGGTGCCGTGCCGCTGCGCCTCCCGCAGCGCTCCCTCGACCTGGTCGGCGGGCACGGGCTGCCCGTACGGTCCGGGCGGCACGGGCCCGCCGCCCGCCGCAGCCCCCGCCGAGCCGCCGGGCGCAGCCCCCGCCGAGCCGCCCGTCGGGCCCGGCGGCGCCGGAGTCCCGGCGGCCGGCCCCTGGGCACCCGCGGCCGCCGCCTGAAGGATCCGGGTGAGCGGCTCGCGCAGCCGCGGCTCGTCGTCCATCGCGGTCCCGATCCAGCGCGTCAGCGCCGTCACCACCGCCTCGTCCTCGTCCGGCAGGCCCACCAGGCGCAGGGTGCGCGCCAGGGCCGGCGGGTCCGCCCGGCAGGCCGAGGCGGCCGCCGCCCGGGCCAGGGCCGGCTGTGCGGCCAGCGTCTCGTCGTCGAGCCCGCGCAGCCGGTTGGCGAGCCGGGCGTCCGCCTCCGCCGAGTCCGCGTTCGCGGCCTCCGCGAGCCGGGAGCGGGCCACCAGGACGCCGATCGACTCGTACGGCAGCCGGAGTCCGGCCGCCACGCCCTCCGCCTCCTGCAGGTCCCGGTCGGCGTCGGCGAAGTCGCCCGCGTCCTGCGCGAGCCGCGCCGACAGCTGGAGCAGTTCGAGCCGGGTCTCCGCGCAGCCCGCCTCCTCCGCCCGGTCGACGGCCCGCTCGCAGGTCTCCCGGGCGTCCTCGGCCCGGCCGGAGCGGGCCAGGTACTCCACGAGCAGCCCGTGCAGCCTGCTGCACGGCGTCCACGGCTGCCGCTCGGCGAGCCGCTGTCCGGCCGCGTCCAGATAGCCCTGGGTGAGCAGGTCCTCGACCTCGCGGGCGGCGATCCGCTCCCAGTCCTCCTGGTCGGCCTCGGCCATGATCGAGTCCGGTACGTGACCGCCGATCCGGCCGAGCAGGAACGCGGCCGACCGCGGCGGCATGTCCCGCTCGGCGCCCGCCAGGTGCTGGTCCACGCCGGAGCGCCAACGGGCGTCCACCGTACGCGGGTTCTCGCCGAGCCGCAGCCGGTGGTAGATCTCCTCGGCGCGGTCGGGGACGGTGTCGCGGGCCGCGTAGTAGGCGACCGCCCGGGTGTCCACCGCCCGCATCAGATCGGTCCGCGCCCCGTCCGACAGCCGCAGCATGATCGAGCGGAGGTCCGGCCGGTGCCGGATCGCCCCCGGACCCGCCGACTCCATCAGGTCGAGGCGGGAGGTGAGCAGACCGAAGAGCCGGCTCGCCTCGGCCGACGACGACACCTCGAGCCCGGCCGGCCCGGCGAGCACCTCGCGCACCAGGTCGGGGGTGATGACCCGCAGCGCGAGCCCCGCAAGCACCAGCGCGCGCACGTCCGGGTCGGCGATGTGCTTGAGGATCCGGTCGTACAGCGTGCCCTGGATCAGCATCTGGTCGACGCTGTTGTGCAGCCGCCGCTGCGAACGCAGGCTCGCGAGCAGCTCACCGAGCGAATCGGCCTCCTCGCCGAGGGACATCGCGCTGCGCGCGGCGAGCTTCAGGCTCAGCGGATGGCCGCCGACCTGCTGGTAGAGGGTGCGCGCCACCGACTCGTCGTCGACGCCGCAGTCCATGAGCAGCGCCACCGACGACGGCTCGTCGAGCTCCCCCAGCCGCATGGTGCGCGGGGCGATGACCTTGGCCGGGTGGTCGATCGGCGCGCGCCCGGCGACCACGAACCGCAGCCGCGGATAGGCGGCGCGCAGCGCCGTCCACACCGCCCACATCCGGGAGATGAGCGGCGAGCCCCGGTACTGCGCCTCCTCGAAGGAGTCGATCGCGATCACGAACGGCGGGTCCATCGTGCCCGGCGGGGTGGCGGCAGCGCCCGCGACGAGGGTCGCCAGCTCGCGGGCGAGGTCCTGCTCGCGGGCGCTGGCGCGGGCGTGGAATCCGGCCGAGTAGTCCCGGCCGTAGGTGGCCCGGGTCGAGGAGAGCCGGGACAGCTCGTCGAGCTCCTCCAGTTCGCCGCGCTGTACGGAGGTGGTCTCGCCGCACCGGTCGGCGAGCGAGTCGAAGGCCTCGCGGTGGGCCGGATACTGGATCCCGAGCTGCCGGGCCGACTCGGCGATCACCGTGGCCGGTTCCTGGATGGACAGCGTCGGACGCTCGAAGTCGATGTACGCGAAGGGGAATCCCTCGGGCTCCGCCTCGCGCAGTCCGTCCAGGAGGAAGCGGGCCAGCAGGGTGCTCTTTCCGATGCCGCCGATGCCGTGCAGCAGCACGGGCGGCTCGGCCGGCTCGGTGGGCAGCGCGATGTACGTGCGCAGCGCGTCGAGTTCGCGGCCGCGGCCGAGGAAGGCGGTCCCCGCGAGGCGGCGCAGCGGTTCGAGCAACCTCGCTCTCTCCAGGCGCTGTTGGACGTCCTCGACGGCGGGCAGCAGGCCGGCCGTGCCCGGCACCCGGGACAGCCAGAGCACGGCCTGGAGGGTGTCCGACAGCTCCTCCACGCCCGCCTCCGCCAGATCGGGCGGCACGCCCGAGAGCAGGGCCAGCGCGGACCGCTCGACGCCGGGACCGCCGGACAGCGCGTCGGCGTTCGCGAGGAGCGCGGCCCGGGCCGCCTCGGGGCCCGTGAGGCCCGCCAGGGCCGTCTCCCGCACCTCCGGCGTGAGCACCCAGCGCACCGAGCGCTGCGGGGCGGCGAGCGCCGTGCAGTCGTCGACGAGCTCCAGGACCGCCCGCCCGCTCGGCATCCGCTCACCCGGCAGCCGCAGCTGCGCCGGGTCGAACTCGGTGAGCAGGCAGGCGACTTCACGGTAGGCGCGGCGCAGCCCGTGCGGCTCGGAGACGGCCTGCGGGGCCGGGGCGCCGAGCGTCGTGTGCAGCACGCCGGTGAAGTCCTCGCGCGCGCGGACGCCCGCGCCCGCGGACCGGCCGAGCCGGAGCCGTACCGCCTCCTCGACCGCCGTGCACACCCGCCGCATGGGACTGTCCGCGGGATCGGCCGCCTCCGCGGCCCGCAGTACCTCGGCGACCGTCGACTCCACGAGCTCCGGCGGCGGCTCCCCGGCGGGTGTGCCGCCGGGCGCTGCGGGCGCCTCGCGGAAGAACCGTGTGAAGAAGTCGCGGAGTTCGTCCGGGCCGACCGCCTTCGCCGTGTCCCGGCACTCGTTGTTCCTTATGTCGTACGGGAGTTGGTGCAGCGTCGTCGGGTAGCCGAGCAGCACGAGCCGCGGCACGGTCTCCTGCCGCACCGGCGTGTGTTCGTAGATCGCGAGCGCCAGCTTGCCGATGCAGTCCCAGACGTCCGAGTTCGGGTCGAGCGCGTCGCACTCGTCGAGCACCAGCCAGAAGCTGTCCTCGGCGGCGGTGGCCCGGCTGACGATCCGGTGCACGGCGTCGTCGATCGACGGCAGTGGATCGTTCAACCGTGTCGGGTTCAACGGTATCCGGTCGGCCTCGTCCGGGGCCGACACGAACTCCGCCAGCCGCCGCACGAGCCGCGCCGCCGTCGACGTCCGCGACAGGGTCACCCGCACCGGTCGGAAGCCGCAGTGCGGCCCCAGATGCCGGATCAGACGGTAGGTGTACGACCGCCCGCTGTCCGGCTCGCCGTCCACCACCAGGACCGACAGCTCCGGGTCCGCCACGAACCGGCGCAGCGTCTCGCGCAGCTCCGCCCGGTCGATGAACACCTCCGTGCCGTGCCGCAGCACCACCGACTCGAACGGGTCCTGCTCCGAGCGCAGCACCTCCTCGTCCTCGCGCACCCGCCCGAGCAGCGCCCGCACCTCCGTGCCCCGCCCCACCGCGTCGGCCTCGTCGAGGTGGTCGAGGGTGCCGAGCCGCGCCAGGGCGTCGAGCAGCCGCCGCTGGTGCTCCAGATCCCGCCGGGCCGCGCCCACGATCATCCGCGCGTTGGCGTCCCGGTTCGGGGTGAGCGGCAGATCGGCCACGAAGTCGGTGGTCAGCGCCGTGCGCTGCAGCCGCGTCCGTGGATCCGGATCGTCGAGAAGATGGTCCCGCACCCAGCTGGTGACGAGGCCCCACTCCGTCTCGGTGAGAGGCATGACGCACCTGCCCGGTGTCCCTGTGCTGGAGGGACACCTGCTCGCTGCTGTCATCGTCCCGCCGCCGGCAGACCCTCGCAATCGGTGCCGGGCCCGCGAGGGAAGCCGGCGCTCAGTCCATCATCAGGATGTCCTCGTACGACTCCAGACGCCGCCACCGGTCCTCCGGCGCCCGCATCGGCGGCATCAGGTCCACGTCCGGCAGCGGCCCGAACTCCAGCTCCGTGATCTCGGCGACGTCCGACACCGGCACCTGGTACGTGCGGAAGGGCCCGAGCGGCGGCGGGTCGCCCGCCTTCGCCCCGGCGAAGGCCCGCTCGGCGTCCGGGCCGAGGTCCGGGCTCTGGTCGAGGACGTACGCCGTCGACGCCAGCGCCCCGTCCTGCATGAACGCGACCACCTTCCAGAACCGCAGCGGCACCTGGATGCCCCGGTACGGCGGGTCGGAGTCGTGCAGGACCGGGCCGGTCAGCACCACGAGCTTGCGGTCGAACTGGGCCGCGTGCTCCAGGAGGTAGTTCTCCAGGCCCTGCCACAGCTCCTTGCCCTGGTTGAACACGTCCATCTGCGGCGCCGCGTTGGTGAAGTGGAAGGTGTCCGTGTTCGCCACGCCGGCCACCGCCGCCGAGCCCCAGACCGGATCGAGCCGGCGCACCAGATGGCCGCGGTCGAGCCGGTTGTCGCGGTAGATGTCCTCGCCCGACTGCTGCTCGCGCGGCAGCCGCGGGTCGTACGCCCACACGTCGTCGCGCGGCACGTCCTCGAGGAGCCGGCCGCCCTCGATGCAGACGGCGGTCGACGCGGCGAGCCGCCGGTCCGGCCGGAAGACGACGGTGAAGTGCGTGTACGGCAGGATCACCGTCTGCACCGCGGCGCGCGCGGGCAGCGCGAGCGGCACCGCCGGACCGAGGAAGGTCTCGTCGTAGCCGGCGCGGTCGTCGAACTGGCCGTGCGCGGCGGGCGGGCCCGGAGCGGCAGGCCGACCGGGCGGGGCGGGTCGGCCGGGAGCGGCGGGCTGACCGTGCCGGGAGTCGCTGGTGTTCATACGATGTAAGTACCGCGCGGGGGAGGGCTGCCCACGGCACCGGACCCGCAGGCCACTCGAACAGACGAGGCCCCCGGTGCCCCTCCGCTCCGGCCAAGGAGGCACCATGCCCACCGGAATCTCCCTGCACATCGGGCTCAACAGCGTCGACCCGGACCGCTACGGCGGCTGGGACGGCACCCTCGTGGCGTGTGAGAACGACGCCCGCGACATGGCCCGGATCGCCCGCGCCGCCGGCTTCACGGACACCGTGCTGCTCACCCGCGAGGGCACCGTCGACCGCGTCACCGCCGCCCTGCGCGCGGCGGCCGAACGGCTCGCCGCCGGCGACATCCTGCTCTTCACCTACTCGGGCCACGGCGGCCAGGTCCCCGACGTGGCGGGCTCCGACGCCGAAGCCGACCGCCTCGACGAGACCCTGGTCTTCTTCGACCGCCAGTTCATCGACGACGAGCTCCACCAGGAGTTCCTGCGCTTCGACGACGGCGTACGGATCGTCACCTTCCTCGACTGCTGCCACAGCGGCAGCAGCATCGAGCTGCCGGGCGGCGGCGAAGAACCCGGCCGCTACGTGCCCGAGCCGAAGCAGGCCGAGCTGTACGAGCGGGACCGCGACTTCTACGACGACCTCCAGCGCACCCTCGCCAAGGCCGCCACCGTCCGGGGCGACGGACAGGGCCCGCCGGTGATCCTCGTCTCGGCCTGCCAGGACAACCAGGTCGCCGCCGACGGAAGGGTCAACGGCGCCTTCACCGAGGCGCTGCTCGCCGTCTGGAACGACGGCACCTTCCGCGGCGACTACCGCACCTTCCACCAGGCGATCCAGCGCAGGCTGCCGCCCACCCAGAGCCCGAACCTCTACACGACGGGCGCGCCCTCGAACGCGTTCCTGAGCCAGCGCCCGTTCACGGTCTGAGCGGGCGGGCGGTCAGGGCCGCAGCGCGGTCGCGAGCTGGGCACGGGACCGCACGTCCAGCTTCTGGTAGATCCGGGTGAGCCGGGCCTCGACCGCCCGGATCAGCTGCTCGTCCGAGAACGGCAGCAGGTCCTCGACGCTACCGCCGCCGCGCGCCACGA
>NZ_JBSGIW010000152.1:0-10680 GCF_053605265.1 Streptomyces sp. NPDC003943
AGCCGCTCAGCCTGCGCTTCGTGCTGCCGTCCGGGCCCGGCTCGGAGGCGCTGCGGGCGGTCGGCGACCGGATCGTGCGGATGCTGGACGCCGTGGGGATCCGTACCGAAGTGACCAAGGTCTCCGACGACAGCTTCTTCAAGGACCACATCGCCTCCGGCGACTACGACCTGGCCCTCTACTCCTGGCCGGCGACCGCCTTCCCGGCCACCGACGCCCGGCCCATCTACGCCAAGCCCGAACCGGCCTCCGACGGCTCGCTGCTCGTCGAGCAGAACTACGCCCGCGTCGGCACCGACCGCATCGACCAGCTCTTCGACCAGGCGGCGGCCACCCTCGACGAGGCGGAGGCCCGCGACCTGGTCCGCCAGGCCGACGCCCGGATCTGGGCCGCGGCCGGCTCCATCCCGCTCTACCAGCGCCCCCAGCTGGTCGCCGCCAAGCCGGACGTGGTGAACGCGGGCGCCTTCGGCTTCGCCGCCCCGCGCTACCAGGACATCGGCTTCAAGAAGCCCGAGTCGGCGCAGGGCGCGGAGCGGAACACACGGAAGTAGCCCCGTACAGGTGCCACGGAAGCGGCGCATTACCCGAAAGTAGCCGAAAGTCCAAATCGCAAGCTCAGAAGCAGCTCAATTTCCTTGCCCGCCGGTGCCGCCGGCGGGCAGGATCACGTTCGCCCCTTGACCCGGCAGCAGGACCCCGCAGCACCGCTCCCCACCCCTGAAACCTCCCAGTAGACCCTCTCGGATCCCTCCGGGGAAGCCCCTTGCGCGGCGGCCCCGTACCATGGGACATAGCCGTGGCGCGTCCGCCCGGCGGGCGTAAGAGGAACTGACGCCGATTCCCACGATCCGAGAGAAGCGCAAGCCACCCATGCCCACGCGCCACGACATCCGTAACGTTGCCATCGTCGCCCACGTCGACCACGGCAAGACGACCATCGTCGACGCCATGCTCAAGCAGGCCGGTGCCTTCGCCGCCCACCAGCAGCTCGACGACCGCATGATGGACTCGAACGACCTGGAGCGTGAGAAGGGCATCACGATCCTCGCCAAGAACACGGCGGTGAAGTACCACCCCAAGGACGGCGGGGCCCCGATCACGATCAACATCATCGACACCCCCGGCCACGCCGACTTCGGTGGCGAGGTCGAGCGCGGTCTGTCGATGGTCGACGCCGTCGTCCTCCTGGTGGACGCCTCCGAGGGTCCGCTGCCGCAGACCCGTTTCGTGCTGCGCAAGGCCCTCCAGCAGCGCAAGCCCGTCATCCTCTGCATCAACAAGACGGACCGCCCGGACTCCCGGATCGACGAGGTCGTCAACGAGACCTACGACCTCTTCCTCGACCTGGACGCCGACGAGGACCAGATCGAGTTCCCGATCGTCTACGCCTGCGGCCGTGACGGCATCGCCTCGCTGACCAAGCCGGAGGACGGCACCGTCCCCGCCGACAGCGACAACCTGGAGCCGTTCTTCTCCACGATCCTGGAGCACGTCCCGGCCCCGTCGTACGACGAGGAGGCGCCGCTCCAGGCGCACGTCACCAACCTCGACGCCGACAACTTCCTCGGCCGTATCGCGCTGCTCCGCGTCGAGCAGGGCGAGCTGCGCAAGGGCCAGACGGTCGCGTGGATCAAGCGGGACGGCACGATCTCCAACGTCCGCATCACCGAGCTGATGATGACCGAGGCGCTCACCCGCAAGCCCGCCGAGGTCGCCGGCCCCGGTGACATCTGCGCCGTCGCCGGTATCCCGGACATCATGATCGGCGAGACCCTGGCCGACCCGGAGAACCCGATCGCGCTGCCGCTGATCACGGTCGACCAGCCGGCCATCTCCATGGTCATCGGCACCAACACCTCGCCGCTCGTCGGCCGCGGTGGCACCGGCAAGGGCGCGGAGGCCAAGTCCGCGGTCAAGGACCGCAAGGTCACCGCCCGTCAGGTGAAGGACCGTCTGGACCGCGAGCTCGTCGGTAACGTCTCGCTGCGCGTCCTCGACACCGAGCGTCCCGACGCCTGGGAGGTCCAGGGCCGTGGTGAGCTCGCGCTCGCCATCCTGGTCGAGCAGATGCGCCGCGAGGGCTTCGAGCTCACCATCGGCAAGCCGCAGGTCGTCACCAAGGAGGTCGACGGCAAGATCCACGAGCCCGTCGAGCGCCTCACGGTCGACGTGCCCGAGGAGCACATGGGCGCCGTCACGCAGCTCATGGGCGTCCGCAAGGGCCGCATGGACAACATGTCGAACCACGGCTCCGGCTGGGTCCGCATGGAGTTCGTCGTTCCGTCCCGTGGCCTCATCGGCTTCCGTACGGAGTTCCTCACCAACACCCGCGGCACGGGCATCGCCCACTCGATCCACGAGGGCCACGAGCCGTGGTTCGGCCCGCTGCAGACCCGTAACAACGGTTCGCTGGTCGCCGACCGCGCGGGTGCCGTCACCGCCTTCGCGATGACGAACCTCCAGGAGCGCGGCGTCCTCTTCGTGGACCCGGGCACCGAGGTGTACGAGGGCATGATCGTCGGCGAGAACTCGCGCTCCGACGACATGGACGTGAACATCACCAAGGAGAAGAAGCTCACCAACATGCGCTCCTCCTCCGCCGACTCCTTCGAGGCGATCGTCCCGCCGCGCAAGCTCTCGCTCGAGCAGTCGCTGGAGTTCTGCCGCGACGACGAGTGCGTCGAGGTCACCCCGGAGGCCGTGCGCATCCGCAAGGTCGTCCTGGACCAGAAGGAGCGTGGCCGCTCCGCGTCGCGCGCCAAGAACGGCTGATAGAGCGGAAGCTCACATTCAGGGCTCGGCCCCCCGCACCACGTGCGGGGGGCCGAGCCCTTTTCAACTTTTCGTCAAGTTGGTTTGAGCGGACGGCCGTCCGGATATCGGTCGTCGCTCTCCGGAACGTGTGTTAACGGTCCGTTTCGTCGGTGTCTGTCTGTGCTCGCTTTGTCCGGATTTCGGTCTTCGGTGGCTTGGCGATGTTGTCAAAACGAGACCACTTAAGTGTGGTTTACAGCCCGGACGTACTTAATAGTTGGCTCCATTGAGCTCGGGTCAATGGGTCACGCACTGTGGGGAGTGCCGACTCACGAGCACACTCGAGGCACTTGGGTGCAACGCCGTCAGGGGTGTCGGCAGCGCGCATGGAGTGCCTCTCTTGTAGTGACAAAGTGGACTCATGAGGAGGAACCCATGCGCGGTGCCAAGAGCGCCAAGTGGGTAGCGGGCGCGATCGTTGTCGCCCTGGCTGCGACCGCCTGTGGCGGGGGTAAGGGTGGCGACGGCGGCTCCGACGCCAAGGCGAAGGTCGACCCGAACGGGATCTTCTCGATCGAGCTCGGCGAGCCGGAGAAGCCGCTGTACACCGGTGACACGATGGAGTCGAACGGCTCCGCGGTCATGAAGGGCCTGTTCGCGAACCTGGTCGACTACAAGGCCGACGGTTCGCTTCAGATGATCAACGCCGAGTCGGTCACCACGACGGACTCGAAGACCTGGACCGTCAAGCTCAAGCCGGGCTGGACCTTCCACGACGGCACCCCGGTCACGGCCCAGTCCTACGTCAAGGCGTGGAACTGGAACGCCAACGTCAAGAACGCCATGGGCCTCGCGTCCTGGTTCGCCGACGTCAAGGGCTTCGAGAAGGTCCACCCGGAGGACGAGAAGGCCAAGCCGACCGCGGACACGCTGGACGGTCTGAAGGTCGTCGACGACAACACCTTCACCATCGAGCTGTCGAAGCCGGTTCCGTACTTCGCGCACAAGCTCGCCTACATCGTCTTCGCGCCGCTGCCGGAGTCCTTCTACAAGGACCCGAAGGCCGCGGGCCAGCACCCGATCGGCAACGGCCCCTACAAGTTCAAGAGCTGGGACCACAAGAAGCAGATCGAGGTCACCCGCTTCGACGGCTACAAGGGCCCGAACAAGGCGAAGAACGGCGGTGTGGTCTTCAAGAACTACACCACCCTCGAGGCCGCCTACGAGGACCTGAAGTCGGGCAACGTCGACGTCCTGCGTCAGCTCGCCCCGAAGGACCTGCCGGTCTACCGCCAGGACCTCGGCGACCGCGCCGTGGACCAGCCGTACTCGGCCATCCAGACCATCGCCGTCGCCTTCTACGCCGACCAGTGGAAGAAGCCGAAGCAGGTCGACCCGCGCGTCATCCAGGGTCTGTCCATGGCGATCGACCGCGCCACCATCACCAAGACGGTGCTCAACGGCACCCGCGAGCCCGCCACCGGCTGGGTCGCCAAGGGTGTCCTGGGCTTCCAGGAGAACGCGGCCGGCGACATCACCAAGTTCGACCCCGCCAAGGCCAAGGAGCTCATCAAGGCCGGCGGTGGCGTCCCGAACAACAAGATCTCCATCCAGTACAACGCTGATGGTGGTCACAAGGAGTGGGTGGAGGCCGTCTGCAACTCCATCCAGCAGGCGACCGGCGTCCAGTGCGTCGGCGACGGCAAGCCGGACTTCCAGGCCGACCTGACGGCCCGTAAGACCAAGCAGGTCAAGTCCCTGTACCGCTCCGGCTGGGTGCTCGACTACCCGGTGAACGCCAACTTCATCTCGGACCTGTTCCGCACGGGTGCGGGCGGCAACCAGGGTGACTTCTCGAACAAGGAGCTGGACGCCAAGATCGCGGCCGCCGACGGGGCGAAGACCCTCGACGAGTCGGTCAAGGCGTACCAGGCCATCGAGAAGGACCTGATCAACTACATGCCGTCGATCCCGCTCTGGTACTACAAGGTCAACGCGGGCTACTCGGAGAAGGTTACCGGCGTGGCTTACGGCCAGGACGGCGACCCGATCCTGACCGGCGTCGAGGTCAAGAAGTAATCACCCAAGCGTAGTCCGCTCGCCGAACGCGGAGTTGACGGACCGTCAACTCCGCGTAACGGCGCCTTACGCAGTGGCTGGGGGGCCCTTCCACGACATCAGCGTGCCCGGAAACGGGCATGCTGTCGGGGGAGGGCCCGTCGGCTGCGGCCGTCACATCTCAACGGAGGCATGATGGGGCGCTATGTCGCACGACGACTGCTCCAGATGATCCCGGTCTTCCTCGGGACAACCCTGCTGATCTTCCTCATGGTGCACAGCCTGCCCGGTGATCCCGTGCTGGCGATGTTCGGTGACAAGGGTGCGGATCCCGCGACCCTGGCCGCCAAGCGTCATGAGCTGGGTCTCGACAAGTCACTGCCGGAGCAGTACTTCGTCTATATGCGGGACATGATCCTGCACCTGGACTTCGGCAACCAGATCCGCAACGGTCGCCCGGTCACCGAGGTCCTTGGAGACGCGTTCCCCGTCACGCTCCAACTGGCCTGCCTGGCCTTCGCGTTCGAGCTCATCTTCGGCATCGGCCTCGGCATCATCGGTGGCCTGAAGGCCGGCAAGCTCGCCGACAACGCGATCCTGATCTTCACGCTGCTGATCATCTCGATCCCGGTCTTCGTGCTCGGCTTCATCATCAAGATGGTGTTCGCCTTCAACCTGGAGTGGATCGCCCCGAACGTCAGCAACGACGTGCAGTGGTCCGAGCTGATCGCCCCGGCGATCGTCCTCGGCGGTCTCTCCCTCGCGTACGTGACCCGACTGACCCGCACCACGATGGCGGAGAACCTGCGCGCCGACTACATGCGCACGGCCATCGCCAAGGGCCTGCCGAAGCGCCGCATCATCGGCGTCCACCTGATGCGCAACTCGATGATCCCGGTCATCACCTTCCTCGGCACCGACATCGGCGCGCTCATGGGCGGCGCGGTCGTCACCGAGAAGATCTTCAACATCAAGGGCGTCGGTGGTCTGATCGCCGAGTCGATCTCCCGTCGCGAGGGCACGACCCTGGTCGGCCTCGTCACCATCCTGGTGATCGTCTACCTCGTCACCAGCCTGCTCATCGACCTGCTGTACGCGGTCCTGGACCCGAGGATCCGGTATGCCTGACGTGACCAAGACCGCCTCCGCCGTCGAGGACGCCGTCGCCGCTCCGGCCCCGGCCGAGACCGCGGCCCCGGCGAAGCAGGAGAAGGCCCGCTCCCTGTGGGGCGACGCCTGGCGCGACCTGCGCCGCAACCCGTACTTCATCGTCTCGTCGGTGCTGATCCTCTTCCTGCTGGCGGTCGCCGCCTTCCCGGGGATCTTCACCAACGCCTCGCCGACCACCGGTGACCTGGTCAAGCACTACCTGGGCCAGCCCGACCTGGGGAACGTCGGCCAGCCCGACTGGCTCGGCTACGACGGCCAGGGCCGCTCCGTGTACGCCCGCATGATCCACGGCACCCGTGCCTCGATCATCGTCGGCGTCTGCGTCACCCTGATCGTCACCGTCCTCGGTGGCCTCATGGGCATGCTCGCCGGCTACTTCGGCGGCGTGTGGGACGCGATCCTCTCCCGGATCACCGACATCTTCTTCGGCATCCCGTTCCTGCTCGGCGCCATGGTCGTCCTGCAGTCCTTCGAGGACCGCACCGTGATGGTCGTCGTCGGCGCGCTGGCCTTCCTCGGCTGGACGCAGATGGCCCGCGTCATGCGCGGTGCCGTGATCACCGTCAAGCAGTCCGACTACGTGCACGCCGCCAAGGCGCTCGGTGCCGGCACCACGCGGATCCTGTTCAAGCACATCCTGCCGAACGCCATGGCTCCGGTGATCGTCGTCGCGACGATCTCGCTCGGCGGCTACATCTCCGCCGAGGCGACCCTGTCCTACCTGGGTCTCGGCTTCGCCTCGCCGACCGTCTCGTGGGGTGTCGACATCTCCACCGCCGTCGACCAGATCCGCGTTGCCCCGCACATCCTGCTGTGGCCGTCGATCATGCTGAGCATCACCGTCCTGGCGTTCATCATGCTCGGCGAAGCCGTCCGCAACGCCCTCGACCCCAAGATGCGCTGAGGAGGGCGTACACGTGAGCACCATCGACAAGACCGCGGCCGTCCCCGCGCCGCGCGACGGCGCCGACCACACCGGTCCGCTCCTCGAAGTCCGTGACCTGCACGTCGAGTTCCACACCCGCGACGGTGTGGCCAAGGCGGTCAACGGAGTCAACTACTCGGTCGACGCCGGCGAGACCCTCGCCGTGCTCGGCGAGTCCGGTTCCGGCAAGTCCGTGACCGCGCAGGCGATCATGGGCATCCTCGACATGCCGCCCGGCAAGATCCCGCAGGGCGAGATCCTGTTCCGCGGCCAGGACATGCTCAAGATGTCCTACGAGGAGCGCCGGAAGATCCGCGGCCGCAAGATCGCGATGATCTTCCAGGACGCGCTGTCCTCCCTGAACCCGGTCCTCAGCGTCGGCTACCAGCTCGGCGAGATGTTCCGGGTGCACCACGGCCTGTCCAAGAAGGACGCCACGGCCAAGGCCGTCGAGCTGATGGACAAGGTCAAGATCCCGGCCGCCAAGGCCCGGGTCAGCGACTACCCGCACCAGTTCTCCGGCGGTATGCGCCAGCGCATCATGATCGCCATGGCGCTCGCCCTGGAGCCGGACCTGATCATCGCGGACGAGCCCACCACGGCGCTCGACGTGACGGTGCAGGCCCAGGTCATGGACCTGCTCGCGGAGCTGCAGCGCGAGTACAACATGGGTCTGATCCTGATCACCCACGACCTCGGCGTCGTCGCCGACGTCGCGGACAAGATCGCCGTCATGTACGCGGGCCGGATCGTCGAGCAGGCGCCGGTGCACGAGCTGTACAAGCGCCCGGCGCACCCGTACACCCGGGGTCTGCTCGACTCGATCCCGCGCCTGGACCAGAAGGGCCAGGAGCTCTACGCGATCAAGGGCCTGCCGCCCAACCTGCTGAAGATCCCGTCGGGCTGCGCCTTCAACCCGCGCTGCCCCAAGGCCACCGACATCTGCCACACGGAGATCCCGGCCCTGGTGCCGGTCACCGAGCAGGACGGCGGCGAGCTGCCGGGCCGCAAGAGCGCCTGCCACTTCTGGAAGGAGACGATCCATGGCTGAGACCACCAAGAACGACAAGGCCGAGGGCGTGTCCGAGGAGGCGGCCGTGGCCGCGATCGAGGCCCCGGTCAAGCGCGGTGAGCCGATCCTCCAGGTCCGCGACCTGAAGAAGCACTTCCCGCTGACCCAGGGCATCCTCTTCAAGAAGCAGGTCGGCGCGGTCAAGGCCGTGGACGGGGTCTCCTTCGACCTCTACCAGGGCGAGACCCTCGGCATCGTGGGCGAGTCCGGCTGTGGCAAGTCCACGGTCGCCAAGCTCCTGATGAACCTGGAGCGGGCCACCGCGGGCGAGGTCTTCTACAAGGGCCAGGACATCACCAAGCTGTCCGGCCGCGCCCTCAAGGCCGTGCGCCGGAACATCCAGATGGTGTTCCAGGACCCGTACACCTCGCTGAACCCGCGTATGACGGTCGGCGACATCATCGGCGAGACCTTCGAGATCCACCCCGAGGTGGCCCCGAAGGGCGACCGGCGCCGCAAGGTGCAGGAGCTGCTCGACGTCGTCGGTCTGAACCCCGAGTACATCAACCGCTACCCGCACCAGTTCTCCGGCGGTCAGCGCCAGCGCATCGGCATCGCCCGCGGCCTCGCGCTCAACCCGGAGATCATCATCTGCGACGAGCCGGTCTCGGCCCTGGACGTCTCCGTCCAGGCGCAGGTCATCAACCTGATGGAGAAGCTGCAGGACGAGTTCAACCTCTCCTACATCTTCATCGCGCACGACCTGTCGATCGTCCGGCACATCTCGGACCGCGTCGGCGTCATGTACCTCGGCAAGATGGCCGAGATCGGTACGGACACCGAGATCTACGACCACCCGACGCACCCGTACACCCAGGCGCTGCTCTCCGCGGTGCCGGTGCCGGACCCGGACGCCCGCGAGAACCGCGAGCGGATCATCCTCACCGGTGACGTGCCCTCGCCGGCCAACCCGCCGTCGGGCTGCCGCTTCCGCACCCGCTGCTGGAAGGCCCAGGACATCTGCTCCACCGAGGTGCCGCTGCTGGCCGTCCCGGAGCGGTTCCAGGGTCAGGACACCCCGGCCGCGCACGAGTCCGCGTGCCACTTCGCCGAGGAGAAGACGGTTCTCCCCGTCTGATCCACCCGGTGCCCCACAGGGCCCCGGCACCCCCACGGAGGGTGCCGGGGCCCTGTGCGTTCGGCGGCCGGTTCGGCGGCCGGTTCAACGGTCGGTTCAACGGTGGGTTCATCCGGACGCCGTAAAAGTGCACTCCTGTCAATATCAGGTGATATTGGGGCCTAAGTCAGCATCAGGACATTCGGGAGGCACTCCATGCGCGGAGCCACGCACGCCAAGTGGGCCGCTCTGGCCACCGCCGTCGCCCTCGCGGCGACCGCCTGCGGTGGTGGTGACAGCGGTGGCGGCGGCGGGGGCGCGAACGGTGTCGTGACCTCCTCGTGGGGCGACCCGCAGAACCCGCTGGAACCGGCGAACACCAACGAGGTCCAGGGCGGCAAGGTCCTCTCCATGATCTTCCGCGGGCTCAAGCAGTACGACCCGAAGACGGGCGAGGCCAAGGACGTGCTCGCCGAGAAGATCGAGACCAGCGACTCGGTCAACTTCACCGTCACCGTCAAGGACGGCTGGACCTTCTCCAACGGCGAGAAGGTCACCGCCAAGTCCTTCGTCGACGCCTGGAACTACGGCGCGAGCCTGAAGAACAATCAGAAGAACGCCTACTTCTTCGGCTACATCCAGGGCTACGACCAGGTCCACCCCGACAAGGGCTCGGCGACCGCCACGACCATGTCCGGCCTCAAGGTGACCGGTGACCTGACCTTCACGATCAAGCTCACGCAGAAGTTCTCGACCTTCCCCGACACCCTCGGCTACGCGGCCTTCGCACCGCTGCCCCAGGCGTTCTACGACGACCACGCCGGCTGGCTCGCCAAGCCCATCGGCAACGGCCCCTACACCGTCGACTCCTACTCCCGGGGCTCGCAGATGGTCCTGAAGAAGTGGGACGGCTACCCCGGACCGGACAAGGCGCAGAACGGCGGCATCACCCTCAAGGTCTACACGGACAACAACACCGCCTACACCGACCTGACGGCCGGCAACCTCGACCTCGTCGACGACATCCCCGCCTCGCAGCTCAAGAACGTCTCCGCCGACCTCGGCGGCCGCTACATCAACACCCCGGCCGGCATCATCCAGACCATCGCCTTCCCGTTCTACGACCCGGCGTGGAACAAGCCCGGGCAGGAGAAGCTCCGTACCGGCCTGTCCATGGCGATCAACCGCCCCCAGATCACCCAGACGATCTTCCAGAAGACCCGCACCCCCGCCAAGGACTGGACGTCACCGGTCCTCGGCAGCGACGGCGGCTACAAGGACGTCTGCGGCTCCGCGTGCGTGTACAACCCCACCGAGGCCAAGAAGCTGGTCGCCGAGGGCGGCGGCATCCCGGGCGGCACGATGACGATCTCGTACAACGCCGACACCGGCTCCCACAAGGAGTGGGTGGACGCCGTCTGCAACTCGATCAACAACGCGCTCGGCAACAACAAGGCGTGCGTCGGCAACCCGATCGGCACCTTCGCCGACTTCCGCAGCCAGGTCAGCACCCAGAAGATGAAGGGCCCGTTCCGCGCCGGCTGGCAGATGGACTACCCGCTCATCCAGAACTTCCTCCAGCCGCTGTACTACACCAACGCCTCGTCCAACGACGGCAAGTACTCCAACCCCCAGTTCGAC
>NZ_JBSGIW010000153.1:0-10252 GCF_053605265.1 Streptomyces sp. NPDC003943
CGCGTGCGCCCGCGCGGGGGGGGGGGCGGCGGGGGCGGGGCCGCCCCCGCGCGGGTCCGCCCGCTCGACCGTCGGGATCGGGATCGGATCAGGCCGTCGGGGCCGGGGGCTACCGGCCCTGGAGGGCCTTCACGTTGTCACCGAAGGTCCAGCCCTTGGACCCGTCCCAGTTGGCCGACCAGGTCATCAGGCCCTTGAGGGATCCGCCGTAGTGGTTCCACGCCTGCCCGACCGCCGAGGGCGCCATGTAGCCGCCGCCCGCACCGGGTTGCGCGGGCAGGCCGGGGACCTGCTTGTCGTACGGCACCCGGATCGTGGTGCCCTGGACGACGAGGCCCTTGTTCAGACAGTCGGTCTGGGCGACGAACCCGGCGACGGTGCCGGCGGAGTACGAGTCGCCGGAGCAGCCGTACATGCTTCCGTTGTAGTACTGCATGTTGAGCCACCACAGGCGCCCGTTGTCGGCGTACTTCTTGACGATCGGCAGGTAGGCGCCCCAGATCGACCCGTACGCCACGCTGCCGCCGGTGACGTACGCGGTTTCGGGCGCCATGGTCAGGCCGAAGCCGGCGGGCATGCGGGCGAGGATGCCGTCGATGATGCGGACGAGGTTGGCCTGCGAGGCGGACAGGGTGGTGATGCTGCCGCTGCCGACGAGGCCGGTCTCGATGTCGATGTCGATGCCGTCGAAGTTGTACGTCCGCAGGATCGGCACGACGGTCTCGACGAACCGGTCGGCCACCGCGCTGGAGCTCAGGTCGATGCCCGCGGCGGCGCCGCCGATGGACAAGAGGATCGTGGCGCCCGCCGCCTTGGCCCGGCACATCTCGGCGGGGGTGGCGACGCGGACGGTGCTGTCCATGCCGTCCTCCCACAGGACCGTGCCGTCGGAACGGATCACCGGGAAGGCGGCGTTGACCACGTTGTAGCCGTGGGCGGCGAAGCGCGGGTCGTCGATGGGGGCCCAGCCGAAGGGCGGGTGGACGCCGTTGGCGGCGCCGTCCCAGTTCTCCCAGTACCCCTGGAGGACCTTGCCGGCGGGCCTGGGCCTGAGGGCGCAGGTGTCGGTGGATGCCGCACCCGTGGCCTCGGCCGCGGCGGAGCCGGCGGCCCGGGCGGGAGCGGTGAGCGCGGTGGCGGCGAGCAGGGCGGCGAGGGCCGCCAAAAGGGCGCGGGCGGGTCGATGGCCGGGCATGCGTGCTCCTCGGGACGTGGGGGTGGTCCTGGGCAGGGCGCGCGCTCCAGCAGACCGTAGATTGGTCCATACCTTTCGTCAATACGTCGCGCCGGCCCCGGGCCCCCGGGGCTCACGCCTCGTGTGACACGCGGATCAGATGGTCGCGCACGACGGCCACGTGCGGATTGGTGGCGGAGCCGGGGCGCTGGACGAGGAAGCCGGTGTTGATCGGCGGGTCCTCGGGCTGGTGCAGCAGCACGAGCGCGCCGGAGGCCAGCTCGGCGGCGCAGAGATAGCGCGGCAGGACGCTGGCCCCGACACCGCCGACGACGGCGGCGAGGACCGCGCGCAGGTCGGGGACGGTCACCGCGGGCGTGGCCGCGAGGCGGGTGCCGAAGACGTGCCGCCAGTAGCGGCGCAGGATGGGCAGGTCCTCGGCGTACGAGACGAGGGGCACGCCGTGCAGGGCGGCGGGCCCGTCGGTGGCGACGCCCGTGCTGAGGCGTTCGGCCCACGCGGGCGCCGCGACCAGGACGAACTCCTCGTCGGCGAGCGGGACGGAGGCGAGGTTGCGGCCCCGGGGGCGGACGGTCGCCACCACGAGGTCGTGGCGGCCGGCCCGCAGCGCCTCCAGGAGGTCGTCGGTGAGGCCGAAGGTGACGCGGAGCCGTACGCCCTTGTCTATGAGGCCAGCGAGGGTGGGCAGGACGCAGTGCGAGAGGTACTCGGCCGGGCCGGCGATGTGCACGGGCTCCGCCTCGCCCGCGCCGAGCAGCCCGCCGGGGCCGTGGACGGCGCCGAGCGCGTCCAGCGGCTCCACGACGCGGCCGGCCAGCTCGTCGGCGAAGGGGGTCGGGGCCACGCCGCGGGGCAGCCGTTCGAACAGCTCCCGGCCGAGCCGGCTCTCCAGGGCGCGGATCTGGGTGGTGACGGTGGGCTGGGAGAGGCCGAGCATCCGGGCGCCGGTGGTGAAGGATCCGGCCCGGTAGACGGCGAGGAAGGTGCGCAGCAGATTCAGGTCGGGCAGCCCGGGTCCGTTCGGGGAGGCCGGCAGTCCGGGGCCGTGCGCGGGGGCCGCCGGCACCGCCGTCGGCGGCGCTCCGGCCGCTCCTGACCGCATTCCCGCCGTGCCATCGGATTTCCTATCTGCCATATGTCCGAGCCTATTGGATTCGGATGGGTCCTGCCTCCTACGGTCGAGGACATCGCCGCACTGACGTTCTGCGTCCGCGGTGTCAGAACCCCCACCGCGTCAGCCTGGAGACACACCCATGTCGAAGATCCTTTTCGTGATGACCGGCGCCGACCACTGGACCCTCGCCGACGGCACCGAGCACCCCACCGGTTTCTGGGCCGAGGAGGCCGCGGCGCCGTACGAGGCGTTCACGGCCGCCGGGCACGAGATCACCGTCGCCACGCCCGGCGGTGTCGTCCCGACCGTCGACCGGGGCAGCCTGGCGCCCGAGGTCAACGGCGGGCAGGAGGGTGCCGACCGGATCGCCGCGACCCTCGACGCGATGGCCGAGCTCCGGCGCCCGGTCCGGCTGGCGGACGTGCGGCTCGACGACTACGACGCCGTCTTCTACCCCGGCGGCCACGGCCCCATGGAGGACCTCGCCGTCGACGCCGTCTCCGGTCGCCTCCTGATCGACGCCCTGGCGTCGGGCAAGCCGCTCGGTGTCGTCTGCCACGCGCCGGCCGCACTGCTCGCGGCGGTCGAGGAGGACGGCGGCAACGCCTTCGCCGGGTACCGGGTGGCCGCCTTCAGCAACGCCGAGGAGACCCAGGCGGGCTTCGCGGACAAGGCGAAGTGGCTGCTCGAGACCCGGCTCGTCGAGGCCGGCGTCGACGTCCGCGTCGGCGAGCCGTGGGTGCCGAACGTGGTCGTCGACCGCAACCTCGTCACCGGCCAGAACCCGGCCTCCTCCGCCCCGCTCGCCGCCGAGCTGCTCAAGAAGCTGGCCTGACGGTGGGTACCGACCGGCTCGACGAGGTCCTCGACGCCGCCTACGACTGCCTGACCCGGTACGGCGTACGGCGCACCACGATGGACGACATCGCCGCCACCATGGGTGTGTCCCGGTCCGCGGTCTACCAGTACGTGCGCAACAAGGACGACGCCTTCCGCCGGCTCGCCGCCCGGCTGCACGCCCGCGCCCTGGAGCGGGCCCGGCGGGCGGCGGGCGACCGGAACGCCTCGTACACCGTACGGATCCGGGGCGTCCTGGCCGCCAAGCTCGACCTCGTCGCCGAACTGAGCGGCCCGTCGCCGCACACCGCCGAGCTGGTGGACGCCAAGGCCCGGCTCTTCACCGGGATCTGCGCCTCGTTCACGGCCGATCTGCGGAGCCTGCTCACCGAGCTCTTCGCCGAGGCCGGCACCACCGCGGGCGTCGAGCCCGCGCAGGCGGCGGACATCGCCCTGGCGCTCGTCCTCGGCCTGGAGTCGGTGGCCGAGTCCGCGACGACGGACAGCCGGGTGCTCTTCGCCCCGGCGACGGACGCGCTGCTCGCGGGGCTGCTCGGGGTGCCAGTGCCGGTACCGGGATCGGAGCCGGAGCCGGAAGCGGTGCCGGTGCCGACCGCGCGCTGAGTCCGGCCCCTCCCTTCCCTTCTCTTTCCTTCTCTTCCTTCTTCTCCTTCCTCTCTCACGTGGAGCTTTGTCATGCCTTTTTCCAGCCGTGAATGGCAGCTCGTCGCCCGGCCCGTCGGCGAGCCCCGGTCCGCCGACTTCGCCCTCGTCACCGCCACCGTGCCCGACCCGGGCCCCGGTCAGGTCGTCGTCCGCAACGACTTCCTCTCCGTCGACCCGTACATGCGCGGCCGGATGAACGAGGGCGAGTCCTACATCCCGCCGTTCGAGCTCGGCGAGACCATGACGGGTACGGCCGTCGGCACCGTCGTCGCCTCGCAGGCGCCCGAGCTGCCGGTCGGCGCCACGGTCACGCACTTCCTCGGCTGGCGGGAGTACGCCCTCGTGGACGCCGCCGCCGTGCAGCTCGTCGACACCGCGCTCGCGCCCGCCGAGGCGTACCTGGGCGTGCTCGGCACCACGGGTCTGACCGCGTGGGCCACGCTGACGGAGATCGCGCCGGTGCGCGAGGGCGATGTCGTCTTCGTCTCCGGGGCCGCGGGCGCGGTCGGCTCGGTGGCCGGTCAGTTCGCCCGCAAGCTGGGCGCCTCGAAGGTGATCGGTTCGGCGGGCGGGCCCGAGAAGGCCGGCCGGCTGGTGGAGCAGTACGGCTACGACGCGGCGCTCGACTACCGCGCCGGCGACGTCGCCGGTCAGCTCGCGGCCGCCGCGCCCGAGGGCATCGACGTCTACCTCGACAACGTCGGCGGGGAGCACCTGGACGCGGCCCTGGCGGCGATGAACCTGAACGGCCGGATCGGCCTGGTCGGCGCCATCTCCGCGTACAACGCGACCGAACTGCCGCCCGGCCCGGCGAACCTGCCGCTCGCCATCGGCAAGCGCATCACCCTGCGCGGCATGAACGTGGGCGACCACCTGCACCTGATCCCCGACTACGCCAAGCAGGCGGGCGGCTGGCTGAAGGACGGCTCGCTGGTCGCCGACGAGACGGTCGTCGAAGGCATCGAGAACACGCTCGACGCCTTCCGGTCGATGATGCGCGGCGGCAACACGGGCAAGATGCTCGTCCGCCTCACGCACCACTAGACGCCCTCGGCGGCGGCCCGCCCGATGGGCGCGGACCGCCGCACGGCCTTTCTCCCTTCCCGGTACGTATCCTTCGGAGCCTGTCCCTCCATGTCCCCGCAGCAGTCCTCTTCGCCCAGGCGGTCCGGCACCGCGCTCGTCCTGGCCCTCGGCCTCGCCGCCATGGTCGTGTCGATGATGCAGACGCTCGTCGTCCCGATCCTGGCCGTCGTCGAGCACCAGCTCGACATCACCACGTCCGCCGCGAGCTGGCTCACCACCGCGACCCTGCTCTCCGCCGCCGTGTTCACGCCGCTGCTCGGCCGGCTCGGCGACCAGCGCGGCAAGCGGCCGGTACTCGTCGCGGTCCTGGCCCTGACCGTCGTCGGCTCGGTCCTCGCCGCCACCACCAGTGCGCTGCCGCTGCTCCTCGCCGCCCGGGCCATGCAGGGCGCCGCCACGGCGATCTTCCCGCTCGCCCTGTCCGTACTGCGCGACGAGCTGCCGCCGCACCGGCTGCCCGGCGCCATGGGCCTGGTCAGCGGCACCCTCGCGGTCGGCAGCGGCCTCGCCCTGGTCGGCGCGGGGCTGCTGACGCGGGGTGCCGACCCGGACTACCACCGGGTGTTCTGGCTCGCCACCGGCCTGTCCGTGCTCGCGCTCGTCGTCGCCGCCGTGACCGTCCCGCCGTCGCCGCGTCCGTCGGGCGGGCGTACCGACTGGCTGGGGGCCGGGGCGCTCGCCGCCACGCTCGTGCTGCTGCTCCTGCCGGTGTCGCAGGGCAACACCTGGGGCTGGGGCTCGGCCCGTACGGTCACGCTGTTCGTCGCGGCCATGGTGATGGCGGCGGTGTGGGTGCTCGTCGAACGACGGGTGCGCGAGCCGCTCGTCGACATGGCGATGTTCGTGCTGCGGCCGGTGCTGTTCACCAACGTCGCGGGTCTGCTGCTCGGCTTCGGCATGTTCACGCAGTTCATCGCGGTGTCGTACCTCGTCCAGACGCCGACGGCGCTCGCCGGATACGGGTTCACCGCCTCCGTCCTGTCGGCCGCCGTCACCTACCTGCTGCCCGCGACCCTCGCCTCGCTCGTCGGCGCCCAGGTCGCCGGCCTCCTCGTCCGTCGCGTCGGAGCCCGCGTGACCCTGGCGACCGGTGGCGTCTTCGGCGTCCTGGGCTACCTGTGGCTGGCGCTCCAGCACGGCGCCACCGGCTCGGTGATCGCCGCCGGCATGCTCACCGGCCTCGCCGTGAGTTTCGGCCTGGCCTCGCTGCCCGCGTTCATCGTTGCGGGCGTGCCGGTCCACCAGAGCGGCATCGCGAACGGCATCAACTCCATCGCCCGCTCGGTCGGCAGCGCCATCGGCAGCGCCGTCATCACCTCCCTGCTCACCGCCCACCTCATCGAGGGCCTGCCGCCGGGCGTCCCGCCGCTGCCCCAGGAGTCCCAGTACACGACCGCGTTCGTGATCGGCGCGATCGCCTTCGCCCTGGTCACGGTCACGGCGCTGACCGGCCTGCGGATCGAGGACGGGCGCGGGAAGACCGTGATCCGGGCGACCGGGCAGGACGAGCCGGTCACGACGACCGGGAACCTCAAGGCCGTCGACACCGTCGGGACGGCAGCGACGGAGCCGGCCGTGGCGGAAGGCGCGGGCGCCCGATGAGAGGCCCCACCCGCTGAGGGCTTCGGCGCCCTCACCCGCGCCGCCCGGGCAGGAAGTGTGCCAGGGCGTCGCGGGCGAGGGCGAGGTGGGACTCCTCGGGGTGGGTGGTGAGGCGGATCTTCACCCAGGCTTCGTCGAGACACATTCCGGTCACCCGGGACAGCCTCCTGGCCTGCCAGGAGGTGATGGGGGACCAGATCCAACGACGCCGACCGAGCTGCTTCATGAGCTGTCCAACGAGGGGACCTACCTCACCGAAACCGTACAAACCGGTCAAGCTATCCGGCTGGTGCGTAACCGGCCGGACGGGTGGTGAAGGTGCCGCGGCCCTGGGTGCGGCTGCGCAGGCGCGAGGCGTAGCCGAAGAGTTCGGCCAGCGGGACCGTCGCCGTCAGCACCGCCGTGCCGCCGCGGGTCGTGGAGCCGGTGACCCGGCCGCGGCGGGCGGCGAGATCGCCCAGGACCGTGCCGACGGCGTCGTCGGGGACGGTGACCGTGACCTCGGCGACCGGTTCGAGCAGCGTCATCTCGCTCGCCCGGAGCGCCTCGCGCAGGGCGAAGCGGCCGGCCGCGCGGAAGGCGAGCTCGGAGGAGTCCTTCACGTGCGTCGAGCCGTCGGTGAGCGTGACGCGGACTCCGGTCACCCGGTGGCCGCCGAGCGGGCCCTCGGCGAGGGCATCGCGGCAGCCGGCCTCGACCGCGCGGGCGAACAGCGGCGGGACGCGGCCGCCGACGACCGTCGAGCGGAACACGAAGTCCTCCTCGTCCCTCTCCGCGAGAGGTTCCAGATCGATGACGACGTGGGCGAACTGGCCCGCGCCGCCGTCCTGTTTGACGTGCCGGTACGCGAGGCCGGTGACGCCGCGGGCGACCGTCTCCCGGTACGCGACCCGGGGCCGGCCGACCACGACGTCGAGGTCCTGGGCCTGGCGCAGCTTCTCCACGGTGACCTCCAGGTGGAGTTCGCCCAGGCCCGAGAGCACCGTCTGGCCCGACTCGGGGTCGGTGCCGACGACCAGGGAGGGGTCCTCCTCGGCCAGCCGGGCCAGGCCCGCGGCGAGGCGCCCGGTGTCGATGCCGCGCCGGGCCTCGACAGCCACCGAGACCACCGGGTCGGCCCGTTCGGGCTCCTCCAGCATCACCGGCGCGTCGGGCGCGCAGAGCGTGGCGCCGGACCGGGTGGACTTGGGTCCGACGACGGCGACGATGTCGCCGGCCGCGGCCAGTTCGGTCTCGGTCGTACGGTCGGCCTGGACGCGCAGGATGCGGGCGACGCGCTCGGTGCGTCCCGCCGTGGTGTCGAGCACGGTGTCCCCCTTTCGGAGCGTTCCCGCGTAGACGCGGAGGTAGGTCATGCGGCCGGTGGACGTGACGCCCACCTTGAAGGCGAGCGCGGTGAACGGCGCCGCCGGGTCGGCGGGGTGCCGGTCGGGGCGTACGGGCGGCAGGTCGGCCGGCGCCGGCAGATACGCGGTGACGGCGTCGAGCAGCGGCTCCACACCGCGGTTGCGGTAGGCCGAGCCGCACAGCACGACCGTCGCCCCGCCGGAGAGCGTGAGGTCGCGCAGCGCGGCGACCAGTGTCTCCGTGCTCAGCGCGTCCTTGGCGCAGAACTCCTCCAGGGCGGCCGGGTGCAGTTCCGCGACCTGTTCGTCGAGCGCCCGCCGCCGGTGTGCCGCCTGCTCGCGCAGCGCCTCGGGTACGGGTCCCTCGACCGGGCCCTCGCCCTGCGCGGCGCCGCCGGGCCACTCGTACGCCCGCATGCGGATCAGGTCGACGACGCCGGTGAAGGAGTCCTCGCGGCCGATGGGGAGTTGGACGGGCAGCGGGACGGTGCCGAGCTTGGTCCGGAGGGACGCCACGGCCTTGTCGAGGTCGGCGCCCGCGCGGTCGAGCTTGTTGACGAACGCGATGCGCGGGACGCCGTGCCGGTCGGCCAGGCGCCACACCGACTCGCTCTGCGGCTCCACGCCCGCGACGCCGTCGAACACGGCGACCGCGCCGTCGAGGACGCGCAGCGCGCGCTCGACCTCACCCGCGAAGTCGACGTGGCCGGGGGTGTCGATCAGGTTCAGCCGGTGGCCCGCCCACTCGCAGCTGACGGCCGCGGAGAAGATCGTGATGCCCCGGTCCCGCTCCTGCGGGTCGAAGTCGGTGACGGTGGTGCCGTCGTGGACCTCGCCGCGCTTGTGGGTGGCACCGGTCAGATAGAGGAACCGCTCGGTGAGGGTGGTCTTCCCGGCGTCGACGTGGGCGAGGATGCCGAGGTTACGGAGGTGGGCAGAGGTACGCATGATGATGGTCCTTCGCGTGCGATGCGGAAGCAGGGCAGCGCGATTCCCGTGACGAGTCGCCGTACGGGCATGAGCTCGTCGCGGGTCAGCGGTGACGGCCGCGCAGCCGGCACCGGACGGGACGAGAGGCCAGGATCACGTCGTACCGGGCACGGGAGACGACGGCGAGGGCGGTGGCGGCAGCCGTGACAGCGCGCATGGTCGTCTCCTTTCATGGCTCGTACATCTGACGGTTCGCCGATCCGACGGGGCGTCGGTTCGACCGCGTGAGCGAGTGTAGGGAGACGCGGTCCCGATGAGACACCTGTTTTTCGACTTGTCGGAGATCACGTCCCGAGCTATCTTGCATTACATGGTTCCTGGTGACGCAAGTAACGAGGCGGGGGGCAGGGTTCCCAGCCAGCTCCGCAAGGGCGTGCTGGAGCACTGCGTCCTGGCGCTGCTCAGGGACGGGCCGAGGTACGGCATCGAGCTGCTCGGCGAGCTCTCCGCGGTCAGCGTGATGACCACCAGCCAGGGGACGATCTACCCCTTGCTGTCCCGGCTGCGCCGCGAGGGACTCGTCGACACCGAGCTGCGCGAGTCACCGAGCGGTCCGTCCCGGCGCTACTACACGCTCACCCCGGCCGGCCGGGCGGCTCTCGCCGAGTTCACCCGCGCCTGGCCGCTGTTCCGGGACGCCGTCGACCACTTTCTCAACGACCCGCAGGGGGAGCCCTCATGAACACCATCGACCACCCGCTCGTGACCGCCTACCTCGACGCCGTCGCGCACGAGACGGCCGGACTGCCCGCCGAGCGCCGGGCCGAGCTCCTGGCGGATCTGCGCGAGCACATCGAGGTGAGCGGCGCCGAGGGCGAGCAGCAGCTGCGCGAGGTCCTCGCGGACCTGGGCGAGCCCCGTACGGTGGCCGCGTCCGCCCTCGCCGAGGAGCCGGCCACCACGACGACCACGGTCGCGGAGCCCGGACAGCCCGGGCGCGCCTGGCCCACCGTGCTCCTGCTCGCCCTGGCCGGGCTGCTGTTCCTGCTCAACATGGTGGTGGGCACGGTGGCACTGCTGGCCGGGCTGTGGCTGCTGCGGAAGTCACCCCTCTGGGACCAGCGGAGCAAGGCCATCGCCACGGCCGCCTCGGCGGCGCCCCCGGTGATGATGCTCATCGGTGGCGTCTTCCTGGCCGCTCCCCGGATCGGCCCCACGGAGGTGCTGCTCCTCATCGCGTTCGCGCTCGCCGTGCCGGCGATCGGCACCGTGACCCTGCTGCGCAACGTGCGCCGCTAGGGCCCGGCCGGCCGCACGCGGCAGGCTGCGATCGCCCGCACCGTCTGCACTGCACCGCCGTTCGCGCAAAGGCGCTCGGCCGGGACACCCCGGCCGAGCGCCATTTCGGGGTTAATTACCCCCCATACGGGTGGGCCCCCACCCCCCCAACTGTGAGCCGCCGCGGTGACGGTGGGC
>NZ_JBSGIW010000154.1:0-10224 GCF_053605265.1 Streptomyces sp. NPDC003943
GAAGACGGCGGCGCAGCTGATCACGGAGTACGGGGACCTGGCGGGGGTACGGGCGGCGGCGGCCGACCGGACGTCGAAGCTGACCCCGGCGGCATTCCTGCGGTCAGTACGTCAGTACGTCAGTACGTCAGTACGTCAGTACGTCAGTACGTGAGGATGCCCGGGTCCGACGTGCCCGCCGCGCCCGTCTCCACGTGGCCCGCCAGGCGGCGGAGGTAGTCCGTGGTGGCGGAGGACGTGACGGTGACGTCGTACCAGCGGGCGGAGGCGGACAGCGGGACGGTGTACGTGACCGTCGCGCCCTTGGCGACGGACAGGGTCACCGGGCTGCCGCCGTAGGCGTTGGTGACGGTCACCGTCGCCGTGGTGCCGGCGTTCGTGAAGGTCAGGTCGAGGTCGCCGGTGGCGGCGTTGTGGCGGGCCCTGACCTCGGGGACGGCGGTCTTGCCGGGGGAGCGGAAGCGGCGCAGGAAGCCGTTGGGGCCGTGCACGGTGAGGTCGGTGAGGGACTTGGAGTACTTGGTGTTCCAGGTGTCCGCGATCGACTTGTTCGCCTCGGCCGTGTACGTCCACGGCGCGTCCGTGCGGTTCGCCGAGGTGACGTAGAACTGCGCGCCCGCCGCCGGGCCGCCGCTGAAGGTGAGCCGGTAGGTGCCGGCGGTGGTGTCCGCGGCGCCGTCGACGTACGGGGCGTAGGCGAGCGGGCGGGTGGGCTTGGCGCCCGGCTCCTGGCGGGGCATGGCGCCGACGGCCGGGGCGGTGGCCAGGAAGTCCGGGTGGCGGTTCCGGTCCGGCGGGTAGTAGCCGGCCGTGGAGGGCAGCGCGGCCGGCTGCGTCTGCGTCCGGGAGAAGTCGAAGGCGGAGGTCAGGTCGCCGCAGATGGCCCGGCGCCACGGCGAGATGTTGGGCTCGCGCACGCCGAAGCGGTTCTCCATGAAGCGGATGACCGAGGTGTGGTCGAAGGTCTCGGAGCAGGTGTAGCCGCCGGTCGACCACGGCGAGACGACGATCATCGGGACGCGCGGGCCGAGGCCGTACGGGCCGGCCGCGTAACCCGTCTTCCCGGGGAAGTAGTCCAGCGTCGTGGAGACGGTCGACAGGCCCTGCGCGGCCGAGCCCGGCACGTACGGCGGCACCACGTGGTCGAAGAAGCCGTCGTTCTCGTCGTACGTGATGAACAGCGCCGTCCGCGCCCACACGTCCGGGTTGGAGGTCAGCGCGTCGAGGACCTGCGCGATGTACCAGGCGCCGTAGTTGGCGGGCCAGTTGGCGTGCTCGGAGAACGCCTCGGGCGCCGCGATCCAGGAGACCTGGGGCAGCCGGCCGGCCTGCACGTCGGCGCGCAGCTGGTCGAAGTAGCCCTCGCCCGCCTTGGCGTTCGTGCCGGTGCGGGCCTTGTCGTAGAGCGGGTTGCCGGGCTGCGCGTTGCGGTAGTTGTTGAAGTAGAGCAGCGAGTTGTCGCCGTAGTTGCCGCGGAAGGCGTCGTTGATCCAGCCCCAGGAGCCGCCGGCGTTCAGGCCGTCGCCGATGTCCTGGTAGACCTTCCACGAGACGCCCGCCGCCTCCAGGCGCTCGGGGTACGTCGTCCAGCGGTAGCCCGCCTCGGCGTTGTTGAGCACCGGGCCGCCGCCGGTGCCGTCGTTGCCGACGTAGCCGGTCCACATGTAGTAGCGGTTGGGGTCGGTCGCGCCGATGAACGAGCAGTGGTACGCGTCACAGATGGTGAACGCGTCGGCGAGCGCGTAGTGGAACGGGATGTCGTCCCGGGTGAGGTGGGCCATCGTGGCCTTGGTCTTGGCCGGCACCCAGTTGTCGTACTTGCCCTTGTTGTACGCGCTCTGGCCGCCCGCCCAGTCGTGGTTCAGGCCCTGCAGGTACTCCATGCCGAGCTTGTCGCTCGACGGACGGAAGGGCAGGGTCTCCGTCTTGCCGTCCGACTGGTACCAGACGGGCTTGCCGCTGGGCAGCGTCACCGGGCGCGGGTCGCCGAAGCCGCGCACGCCCTTCATGGCGCCGAAGTAGTGGTCGAAGGAACGGTTCTCCTGCATCAGGACCACGATGTGCTCGATGTCCTGGATGGTGCCGGTCGCGCCCTGCGCGGGTATGGAGGCGGCGCGGGCGATGCTGTCGGACAGCATGGTGAACGCGGCGGTACCGCCCGCCAGTTGCAGGAACCGGCGGCGATTCAGGTCGGCCATGGGGGAGTTGCCCTCCGGGATGGGAGCGGATGCGGGGTGCGCGTGCGGTGGCCGGCCGGGGCCGGCGACGAGCGCCCCAAGGAGAGCGCCCGCGAACCACCGCCCGGCGGCCGTCCCATGACTGCCCGTCGTACGGCAGGCGAATCCCCCGTGCCTGGACGTGAAAACTCACAACCGAACGCCCTCGGTGCGTCAGAGCGCACCGAGGGCGTCGGAAATCCTCAGAAAGGCACGTCAGGTCGTCATTTGGCGACTGGTCGACGACTGGTCGACGACGACTACTCGACGACGAGCTCCACCTTGATGTTGCCCCGCGTCGCCTTCGAGTACGGGCAGAACGCGTGGGTCTTCTCCAGGAGCGCGGTGCCGGCCTCGCCCTGCAGGTGCTCCGGGAACTCGGCGCGCATCACGACCGCCAGGCCGAAGCCGCCGTCGGCCGCGTCCTTGCCGATGGAGACCTCGGCGGTGACGGAGGCGTCGGAGATGTCGATCTTCTCCTGGCGGGCGACCACGCCCATGGCGCTGGCGAAGCAGGCCGCGTAGCCGGCGGCGAAGAGCTGCTCGGGGTTGGTGCCCTCGCCGTTGCCGCCGAGGGCCACCGGGTGGGCGAGCGGGAGGTCGAGACGGCCGTCGGAGCTGACGGCGCGGCCCTCGCGGCCGTTGGCGGTGGCGACGGCGGTGTAGATGGCGTCCATGGGTTCTTCCGTTCCTCTCGGAGGGGGAGCTCGGTCGGTCGTGCTGTCCTGGGTTCATTTGTAGCGCGCCATTGAGTTGCGCACAACTGAATCGGGTGTGATGCGCCTCTCCCGTACCCTGGGAGTCATGGACGAGGACTTCCTCAAGCTCGACAACCAGATCTGCTTCTCCCTGCACGCCGCCTCCCGTGCCTTCAACGGCGTCTATCGCGGCGCGCTCAAGGAGCTCGGCCTCACCTATCCGCAGTACCTGGTGATGCTCGTGCTCTGGGAGCACGGCGAGCTGCCCGTCAAGGGCATCGGTGAGCGGCTCCGGCTGGACTCCGGCACGCTCTCCCCCCTGCTCAAGCGGCTCGAGGCGGCCGGCTACGTCGAGCGCCGGCGCAGCGCCGAGGACGAGCGGTCCGTCACCGTGCGGGTCACCGACGAGGGGGCCGCGCTGCGCGAGAAGGCCCTCGGGGTGCCGCGCGGGATCGCCGCCGCGACCGGGCTCGACCTCGCGGAGATCCAGGAGCTGCGGGACCGGATCCACGCCCTCGCCGCCCGGCTCGACGCCGTCGACCCGGACGACGTGGCGCGCTGCGTCGGGGCGGACGAGGGGGCGGACGCGGGGGCGGACGTGGAGGCGGACGTCATGGCGGAAGGCGGGCGGACGCCGTGACGGTTCCCGCGTGACGGTTCCTGCATCCGACATCTAAATGTAAGGATCCGATGGCAGGTGCGGTCCTATACTCGGGCCATGCCCGACGACATCACCCTGCGGCGCGCCACCGCCGCCGACTCCAAGCGGCTCAGCCGGCTCGTCCGGACCTCCTCCGCCTACGCCGGCGAATACGCCGCCATGGTCGACGGCTACCAGGTCGGCGGTTCGTACATCGAGCACCACCCCGTCTACGTCGCCGTGGACGGCGCCGGCCGCATCCTCGGCTTCTACGCCCTCCTCCTCGACGAGGCCGAGCTCGACCTCGCCTTCGTCGCCGACGACGCCCAGGGCCTCGGCATCGGCCGGATGCTCATGGCGCACATGGCCGAGCAGGCCCGGGCCGCCGGGCTCGACTCCATACGGGTCGTGGCCCATCCGCCCGCCGAGGAGTTCTACGTACGCACCGGAGCCCGCCGCACCGGCACCGTCCAGCCCACCGGACGCATCCACTGGGCCCGCCCCGAGCTGCGCTGGGACCTCACCGCCACGGCCGACGCCGCGTGAGCGCCACCCAGGCGGCCGAGCCCAGGGAACGCAGGCTCTTCGCCGACCTCACCCCGCTCCGTACCTCCGCCGACTACCGCCGCCTCTGGTTCGGCAACTCCGTCACCTGGGTCGGCCAGGGCATGACCACCCTGGCGATCTCGCTCCAGGTGTACGACATCACCCGCTCGCCGTTCTCGGTCGGCCTCGTCGGACTGTTCTCGCTCGTCCCGCTCGTCGTCTTCGGGCTGTACGGCGGCGCCATCGCCGACACCGTCGACCGGCGCAGGCTCGGCCTCGCCAGCTCCACCGGCCTGGCCGTGCTCTCCGCCGCGCTCGCCACGGCCGCGTTCGCCGGCTTCCACCGGGTCTGGTTCCTGTACGGGATCGTCGCGCTCCAGGCCGTCTGCGCCGCGCTCAACGCGCCCGCCCGCAGCTCGATGATCCCGCGCCTGCTGCCCGCCGAGCAGCTGCGCGCCGCCAACGCGCTCAACTCGATGACCATGACCTTCGGCACCCTCGTCGGGCCGAGCCTCGGCGGCGTCGTCGTCGGCCTGGCCGGCTACCAGGCCGCGTACCTCATCGACGCCATCGCCTTCTCCGCCTCCCTCTACGCGATGTGGCGGCTGCCCTCGATGCTGCCCGAGCGCGTCGACGGCGCCGGTGCCGCGCGGGCCTCGGTGCTCGACGGGCTGCGCTTCCTCGCCACCCGGCCCAACCTGCGCATGACGTTCTTCTCCGACTTCTGCGCGATGATCCTCGCCCACCCGCGGGCGCTCTTCCCGGCCGTCGCCGCGCTCTGGTACGACGGCGACGCCCGCACCACCGGACTCCTCGTCGCCGCGCCGGCGTTCGGCGCGCTCCTCGGCGGCGTCCTCTCCGGCTGGCAGGGCCGGATCCACCACCACGGCCAGGCGGTCCTGCTCTCCGTCGCCACCTGGGGCACCGCCATCGCGGTCTTCGGCCTCACCCGCAACCTGTGGCTCGGGCTGCTGCTGCTCGCCGTCGCCGGCTACTCCGACACCGTCTCGATGATCTTCCGCAACACGATGATGCAGGTCGCGGCGCCGGACGAGATGCGCGGGCGGCTCCAGGGCGTGTTCATCGTGGTCGTCGCGGGCGGGCCGCGGCTCGGCGACTTCCTCGCCGGAACCGTCGCCGACCTCACCTCCCCGGCCGTGGCCATCACCGGCGGCGGCCTGGCGTGTGTGCTCGCGATCGGCCTGCTCGCGCTGTACGGGAAGGGCTTCCGCCGCTACGACGGACGCAACCCGACGCCGTAGCGCCGGTGGGGGCGCGAAGCGAGCCGGACGTAACAGCGCCCCCGCCGAACGGGTCATCCCGGAGCATGATCAGGGCGCGTGCGCTTGCCGCGGACCTATGCCGCGGAGAGGCTCCGCATGAGCAACTCCGCTCGTCAGGAGGTTTTCATGCGCAAGTTCATCGCCACGGCCGCCCTGGCCGCCGCCGTCGTCCTCGCGGGCTCGGGCACCGCCCTCGCCCACGGTTACGACGACGACTCCGACGGGTCCGACGTGACGGTCGTGACCCACTCGGTCGTCGTCTGCGAGGACTTCAGCATCTGTCAGGGCATCGGCGGCTGACGATGGCCTGAGCCACCGCGAAGCCCCCTCAATCGGAGGGGGCTTCGTGCTGTCCCGGGGCCCGTCCGAGCCCGACGATCCCGCGCGCGACGCCGAGGTCCACCAGGTCCTGCGGGCGCAGCCGGAGCTGGTCGGCCGTCTCCGGCACCTGGTCCGGCGTCCGCTTCAGGATCTGCGCGGCCGACTCCGGCGCGATCACCGAGAAGTAACCGTCCGGCGTCACCCACGTGTTGCCCGGCGCGGCCAGGGCCAGCGCCCCGCCCGAACCGCCCTCCCCGACGAGCAGCGAGGTCACGGGCACCCGCGCCCCCGCGATCGCCCCGAACACCTCCGCGATGGCCGGGCCCGCCCCGGCCCGCTCCGCCTCGGCGTCATTGGCCGCGCCCGGCGTGTCGATCAGCGTCAGCACCGGGATCCCCAGCCGGTCCGCGAGCCCGATCAGCCGCGCCACGGTCCGGAACCCGGCCGGCCGCGTCGCCCCGCCCGACTGCGCCGCGTACGCCACCACCTGCCCGCCCGGCCGCACCCCGAACCCGCACTCCACCTCGGCATCCACCCCACCGGCCCGGTCCCCGCTGATGGCCGCGCGCGTCTCGAAGTACGCGTCGAGATACGCCCGTGCGCGGGGCCTTCCGGCCTCCCGCGCGCGCAGCACGGCATCCCACCCGGTGAGGGGGAGCGGGAGATCACGGAGGGCGGGCGGCGGCGAAGCGGGCGCGGGCGCGGCGCCCGCGGGGACGCCGGGCGCGGGGGCCACGGGGACGCCGGGCGCGGGGGCCACGGGGAAACCGGGACCAGGGCCTGTGGCCGGGCCTGCGGCCGTCACCGCGCCCGTGCCTTCGGCCGTCACCGCGCCCGGGCCTTCGGCGTGGTCCGGTGCCGCCGGTTCGTGCCGCGGCGACAGCAGGCGCAGCCACAGCGTCAGGGTGTCCCGCAGCTGCTCCGGTGGCACGAGCGCGTCCACGTGGCCGTGGGCGTGCTGGTCCTCCGCCGTGTAGGCGGCCGGGTCGGCGTGGGCGGGGCGGACGCGGGAGCCCGCGAAGGCGACCTGCGCGGTCGGGAGGGCGAGGACGACGTCGGCGGCGGCGCCGAGGGTGGCCCAGCCGCCGCCGGTGGTGGGGTCGCGGAGGACGGCGAGGTGGGGGAGGCCGGCGGCGCGGAGGCGGACCGAGGCGGCGGCGACGCGCTGGAGCTGGGTGAGGGCGATCATGCCCTCCTGCATGCGGCTGCCGCCGGTCGCCACCAGGGACACCAGCGGCAGCCGGCGCTCGGCCGCCGTGCGGAACGCGGCGACGAGCCGGTCACCGGCCGCCCGGCCCAGCGAGCCGCCCAGGAAGCCGAACTCGAAGACGACGAGGACGCAGGGGTGCCCGCCGATGCGCGCCGTGCCGTAGAGGACCGACTCGTCCGCGCCTGTGCGCTCGGCGGCCCGGGCGCGGGAGGCGTCGTAGCCGGCCCAGCCGATCGGCCCGTCGGCGACGGGCGGAGCCTTCGGCTCGGCCTCCTCCGCCTCCGGTGTCCAGTCGTCGGCCGGTCCGCGGCCCTCGTCCTCGGGGAGCCAGTCGTCGTCCGCCCCCGGCAGTACCGCCGCCGGGGCGAAGTCGTCCGTGACCAGGGCGATCCACGACCGCGCCGGCCGCCGCTCAGCCCCGGTCACGGAGCGCCTTCTTCAGGATCTTGCCCATGTCGTTGCGGGGCAGCGCCTCCAGGTAGCGCACCTCGCGCGGGCGCTTGTGCGGGGCGAGGAGCGCGGCCACGTGGCCGGCGAGGGCCTCGGCGGACGGCGGGTCCGCCGGCTCGGCCGGGACGACCCAGGCCACGATCCGCTCGCCCAGGTCCGGGTCCGGCGCGCCGGTCACCGCCGCCTCGCGCACGCCCGGATGGTCCAGGAGCGCGTTCTCGATCTCGCCCGCGCCGATCTTGTAGCCGCCGCTCTTGATGAGGTCGGTGGCCTTGCGGCCGACGATCCGGACATAGCCGTCGGGCTCCCGTACCGCCATGTCCCCGGTACGGAACCAGCCGTCCGCCGTGAAGGCGGCGGCCGTAGCGTCCGGCCGGTTCAGATACTCGGTGAACAGGTTCGGGCCCCGCACCTGGATCTCGCCGACCGTCTCCCCGTCGGAGGCGTCCGGGCCGAGCACCGAACCGTCCTCCTCCACCAGGCGCAGTTCGACGCCGTCGAGCGGCAGCCCCACCGACCCCGGGCGCGGGCCCGAGCCGACGGGCACGGAGGTGTTCATCAGCGTCTCCGTCATCCCGTACCGCTCGATGACCGTCCGCCCCGTCGCCGCCGTGATCCGCTCGTGGTCGTGCACCGGCAGCGCCGCCGAACCGGAGACGAGCAGCCGCGCCGCCGTCAGCGCCCGGACCAGGCTGGGCTCGTGGGGGAGGGCCTCGGCGAGGCGGTGGTACATGGTCGGTACGCCGAACAGCATCGTCCCGCCGCCGTCGCCCAGCTCCTTCGCGACGCCCTCGAAGGAGAAGCCGCCCAGGTGCCGCACCTCGCCGCCGCGCCGCAGCGGGCCGAGGACGCCGAGGACCAGGCCGTGCACGTGGAAGAGGGGAAGGCCGTGCACGAGGACGTCGTCGCCGGTCCAGGCCCAGGCGGCCGCGAGGGCGTCGAGGGAGGCGGCGACGGCGCGCCGGGAGAGCACGACACCCTTGGGCGGGCCGGTGGTGCCGGAGGTGTAGACGATCAGGGCGGGGGCTTCCGGGTCCGTCACCGCCTCCTTCGCCCGCCGCCGCCCCGGCGCTCGTACGTCGACGTCGATCCTCGTCAGGCCCGCCATCTCGCGCGGCAGTTCGTCCCCGGCGCCGGCGAGCACCGCGCCCGGCCGGCTGTCGCCGAGGATGTGGTGCAGCTCGCTAGAGCCGATCCGCGGGTTGAGCGGGATCACCGGCACCCCGGCGAGCAGGGCCGCCACCACCGCGACCGCCGTCTCCGGCGTCGGCGTGGCCCAGACGACGACATTCCAGGGGCCCGCGAGCCGGGCCGCCAGGGTTCCGGCGGCCCGCGCCAGTTGCTCGTACGTCAACGTCTCCGCGCCGAACCGCAGGGCCGGCCGGTCGGTTGCGGCCCGCAGGGCCGGGAACAGGGCACTCATGGGCGCATTCTGCCCAGCCGTCACGGCCGCCGTGCTGCGACCTTGCTCACGTCGGGCACGGGCGTGTCGGCGCCGCCGTCCGGCCGGATGGTCCGCATCCCCCGTACGCGTACCCGCGGCCGGCGAGCGCCAGGTCAGGCTCAAGGCCACGTCACCACGGTCGGCGGCGCGCCGTCGTCCGCGACCCGCAGCCGCAGCCCGTCCGCGCCCGCGCCCACCTCGACCGTCACCGCCCCGACGCCGGGCCGCCGGTGGGCCGCGGCGAGCGCGCCGCGCAGCGCCGCCAGCAACCGGTCCGCTCCGGCGTCCCCTTCGGCGAGGGCGTCGACGGCGCCGGAGAAGTGCACGGACGGCTGGAAGCCGAGCAGCGCGGCCGCGCCGCCGGTCTCGCGCAGGACCCGGCCGCGGAAGGAGGTCGGGGCGTCGGCGGGCGGCTGCTGGAGCGCGAAGATCGTGGTGCGGACCTCCTGGATCGTCGAGTCCAGCTCGTCCACGGCCCGCCCGAGCAGCGTGTCCACCTCGTGCACGGCGGCCCGGCGGCGGGTGGACTCCAGCATCATCTCGGTGGCGAAGAGGCGTTGGACGACGAGATCGTGCAGGTCGCGGGCGATCCGGTCACGGTCCTCGTAGACGGCGAGCTGCTCGCGGTCGTGTTGGGCGTCGGCGAGGACGAGGGCGAGCGCCGCCTGGGAGGCGAACTGTGAGGCGAGCAGCCGGTCGACGGCGGTGTACGGGCGGCCGCCGCGGCGGCGGGGCAGCGCGAGGGTGCCGATGAGCTTCCCGCCGCTCTGCAGCGGCAGCATCATCGACGGCCCGAACCGGCTGCGCACGTGCGTGGTCATCCGGGGATCGGTCGCCGAGTCCTCGATGAACACCGGCTCGCCGCCGAGCAGCTGGACCAGGACGGGGGAGCCGGGCGCGATCGTGGTGCCGACGAGGTCGCCGGGGTCGTCCGGGGTGGAGGCCGCGACGATCTCCATGCCGCCCTCCGCGGTGGGCTGGAGCACCACGCCGGCGGAGGCGTCGGCGAGCAGCCTGGCCCGTTCGGCGACGGTCGTCAGGGCGTCCTCGGCCGGTTTCCCGGCGAGGAGGGCGGTGGTGACGGCGGCGGCGCCCTCGATCCAGCGCTCGCGCTGGCGGGCGGTCTCGTAGAGGCGCGCGTTGCCGATCGCGATGCCGGCCTGGGAGGCGAGGACCCGGAGCAGGGCGAGGTCCTCCTCGGTGAAGGGGCCGCTCTTCTTGTCGGTGAGGTGGAGGTGGCCGAAGACCTCGGTGTGGACGCGGATGGGCACGTCGAGGGAGGGCTGCGGGACGGGACCGGCCTCGGGTCCGCCGCAGGTGAACAGCTCGGTGACGCGGCCGCGCTCGGGGTCGACGACCCCCAGCGCGGCGGGGGGGGGGCCGGGGAGCGCGGGGGGGGGGGCCCCCAGGGGGGGC
>NZ_JBSGIW010000155.1:0-9780 GCF_053605265.1 Streptomyces sp. NPDC003943
GGCACGGGCGGCGCCCCGGGCGCGCCTACGGGCGCGTCGGCGGGCGGGGTGCCGGGCGCGCCCACCACGGCGGCCGGTGCCAGCACGCCGACGGGCGGCGGGCCGGCGGGCGGGCCGGCCGGTGGGGGAGCGGCGTCGGTCGCGGCGGCCGGTACTGGTGCGGACAGGACGCCGGGCGCGGGCGGGGCGGGTCTTCCGGCCGGTGCCGACGCGGGTGCCGGTGGCGCGGCCCGGGTGGATGCGCCTGCGGAGGGGGCGAGCCTCCACGGCGGTGCCGGCGCGCCGACGAGTGCGGGCATGGCGCCTGGCGTGCCGTCAGCGACTGTCGGCGGAGGGGCGGTTGAAGCAGCCCCGGCGAACGGCACGCCCCCCAACCCCGCGCACCCGACGGCTCCGGCCGCCGGTTCCGGGGCCGCGTCGACGGGGACCGGCCGCACGCCCGGCGGAACCTCCGGTACGTCGGCCGGCGCGGGCCGGGCTGCGGGCGAACCCAACGGCGGGCCGCAGGCCGGCTCGGCCGACGGCTCGGCGGCGCAACAGCCGCTCGGCTCTTTCGGGCTCGGGCGCCCGGCGCCCACCGGTGCCGGGCAGGACCCTGGCCCCGCGCCCGGCCCGGGGCGTACTGCCGGGCCCGGTGGGACGGGGCCGGGTTCGCCCGACCTGGGGCCATCGGCGGCCGGGGCCGCCGGGGGGCCGTCGGGCGCGGGTCCGGTGGTCGACGGAGGCGCGGGGCGTACGGCTCCGGCCGCAGCCGGGCACGCGCCCGAGCCAGGAGGCACCGCTGTGTCCCGGGACGGCTCGGCCTCTGGCTCGCCTGACCACACGGCGCCCGGTGGCGCCGGGCGGGGCCCTGGCCTTGCGTCCCACTCGGGTCGTACTGCCCCGTTGGCTACGGCGCCGGGCTCGCCCGACCTTGGACACGGTGCTGGGCGGGGCCCTGGCCTTGCCTCCCACCCGGCCTCGGCGCCGGGTTCGCCCGACCTCGGGCGCCCGGCGGCGCCTGCTGGTGCCGGGCAGGGCCCCGGCCCTGGGTCCCACCCGGGTCGTACTTCCGTGCCCGCAGCGGGCGCGGCCTCCGGTGCGGTTGCCTCCGGGCAGGGCCCTGGCCTCGCGTCCGGTCCGGGGCGTACCGCCGGGTCCGGCGGGGCGGTAACTGGTTCGTCCGGCCTCGGGCCCTCGACGGCCCGGGCCGTCGAGGGCCCGTCGGCTGGGGGTCCGGTGGCGGCTAACGGCGCCGAGGGTACGGCTCCGGCCGCCGCCGGGCAGGGTTCCGACAACGCGCCCGCCGCCGCTCGGCCGGTACAGCAGCCCCCCGGTCTGACGCGCCCCGGCGCGGACAGTGCCCGACCGCCGCAGGCGCCCCAACAGGGCCCCCGCACGACGGGAGGGGTGGCCGCGAGCGCTCCATTCGCCGGAACCGGCTCCGGGTGCTCCGCGCCGCCGCCAGCCAGTTCCGATGCGCCTCAGGCGCCGCCGACGGGCCCGGCCCGCACCGCTGCTGCGTCGTCCGCCGCGGGCTCGGCGACCGGTGTCGCCCCCGGGCGCGACCATGGAGCTGCTCCCGGTTCGTCGCAGGCGCCCCGCCCGGCAGGTGCAGCAGCCATCCCGGGGCGCCCGTCGGCGTCCACCGACCCAACACCGGCCCCCCGCGGTTCGGCGCCCGGTGCCGCTTCCGTCATCCCTGCGCCGCAGGACCCGGGGCCCGGGCCCGCGCCCGCAGATCCCTCCGGCTCGGCCACCTCCGGCCCCGGCCGCCCGGCGGCGTCCGCCGTCGCAGGAGCTGAAGGCCCGGGCGCCCCAGCCGGCCCCGTTCCCGACGAGGCCGTCGATCTCGGGTGGATCGCCGGCGTGCGCGTCGACACCTCCGCCGAGGTTTCGCCCCGCGCGGGCGCGACTGCTCAGCCACAGTCCCAGTCCCAGCCCCAGCCCCGGCGCCGTACCGTCATCGGTACCGAGGCCACCGGCTCGATCCCGGTGCATCTGCTGTTCCGGGACGAGGCGGAGGGTGGGGGCGACGACGGCGGGCCGGCCACCGTTCCCGTACCCAAGACGCCGGCGCCGGCGACTGCGACGGCGACGGCCAGGAAGCCGGGTATTCCCGCGCCCACGCGGCCCGCGCCGGCCTCCGGCAACCGCCCCGCGCCCACCGCGGATCCCAAGCTCGTCGAGCGGCCGGGGCCCGTGCTGGCCGGGTGGGTCGGGGTGGTGGGCGGGGTGGCCGCGCTTCTCGCGTGTGCCGCGATCGTGTGGTGGGCCGGGGCCGTGCCCGGTGAGGTCGCGCGGATGCTGCGGCTGCCGGTGCGGCCGTACGACGGGATTCCGCTCGGACAGTGGGCACTCCTCGCGCTCGGCGTCGTCCTGGCGCTGTTCTTCCTGGGCGGTCTCGGCCGCGGCCGGGTCGGTTACGCGCTGGTGCTGACGCTGTTCGGCGACTACCGCGGCACCGTGCGCCGCACGGGGCTGCTCTGGGTGAGTCCGTTGCTGCTCCGCCGCCGGGTCGACGTACGGCTGCGGCACTGGCGCAGCGAGCCGCTGCCCGCCGTGGACGCGAAGGGCACCGCGCTGAACGTCGTCGTCCTCGTGGTGTGGCGGATCCGCGACACCGTCCGGGCGGCGCTCGGGGTGGACCGGCACGAGGAGTATCTGCGGGAGCAGGTGGAGGCGGCGATGGCGCGGGTGCTGTCGCAGCTGCCGGCGGACGCGTTCCACGAGGACGCGCCGACGCTGCGGGACTCGGAGGCGGTCGGCGAGGCGCTGACCCGGATGCTGTCGGCGGAGTGCGCGCCGATCGGGATCGACGTGTTCTCGGCGCAGCCGACGCGGATCGAGTACGCGCCCGAGGTCGCCGCGGCGATGCAGCGCAGCCGGATCGCGGCGCTCGACGCGAAGCACCGGGACAGTGTGCTGACCTCGGTCGTGGACGCGGTGGACGACGTGGTCCACCGGCTGACCTCCCGTGGTCTGGTCGAGCTGGACGACTACGAGAAGAAGACGCTGGTGAAGGACCTGACCGTGGCGTTCTACACCGGCCGTACCGCCCCCGGGGAGGGCGCCTGACCTCGCTCCCGTACCGCCGCCGTTGGTATGGACATGGCCAACTTCCGTCCCTACCTTGGAGCTTGGTCTAGACCTAGAGCCGACGGCTCGAAACCCCCCACCCGCACGCGTGCAGCACAGCCCAACAGAACTCCCCACGTTCTCCTGGAGCGACAGCATGCGAAAGAAGACAGGGATCGCGGCCGTGGCGCTCGGCGTCGCCGCCGCCTCCCTCCTCGCCACCACCAGCGCGAGCGGCCACGGCTACACCGACTCGCCGATCAGCCGGCAGAAGCTCTGCGCCAACGGCACCGTGACCAACTGCGGCGACATCCAGTGGGAGCCGCAGTCGGTCGAGGGGCCCAAGGGCTTCCCGGCCGCCGGGCCCGCCGACGGCAGGATCTGCGCGGGCGGGAACTCCCGTTTCGCGCAGCTCGACGACGCCCGGGGCGGCGCCTGGCCCACCACCCGGCTCACCGCGGGCCAGAGCTACACCTTCCGCTGGCAGTTCACGGCCCGCCACGCGACCACGGACTTCCGCTACTACATCACCAGGAACGGCTGGACCGGCACCAGGGCCCTGACCAGGGCCGACCTGGACCCCCAGCCCTTCCTGGTCGTCCCCTACGGCGGTCAGCAGCCGCCGTCGACCCTCTCCCATTCGGGGACGGTCCCGGCGGGCAAGACCGGCCGCCACCTGATCCTCGCCGTGTGGACGATCGCGGACACCGGGAACGCCTTCTACGCGTGCTCGGACGTCCAGTTCTGAAGCCGGTTCCGAGGCCGGTTCCAGGGCCTCCTCATCTGACGTGACGTCAGCTAGCATCCGGCCCCATGAGGACCGTCGCGGAACTCGTACGACGCCAGTGGCACGACCACCGGACCGGACTGAGGGACGAGCGCACCACCCTCACCCACCACCAGGTCGCCGCCGGCGCCGCCGCCCGCGCCGCTCTGCTCGCGGAGCTGATGCCCGACCGGCCGGGGCGCGAGCCGCACCTCGGTCTGCTGCTCGACAACACTCCGGAGTACCCGCTCTGGCTCGGCGCGGCGGCCCTCGCGGGGGCCGCCGTCGCCGGGATCAACCCCACCCGGCGCGGCGCCGAGCTGGCCCGGGACATCCGGCACACCGACTGCCGCCTCCTGGTCACCCAGCGCGCCCACCTCCCGCTCCTCGACGGGCTGCCGCTGCCCGGCGTACGGATCCTGGTGACCGACACCGACGCGTACGAGGCCCTGCTCGCCCCCTACGGGACCGCCACCCCGCACGACCGCTTCCTCCGGCCCGCCCGCCCCGACAGCCGCTTCCTCCTCTCCTTCACCTCCGGCTCCACCGGCGCGCCCAAGGCCGCCGTGTGCAGCCAGGGCCGGCTCGCCGCCGCCGGCGACTCGCTCGTGTCGCACTTCTCGATAGGGCCGGAGGACACCCACTACATCTGCATGCCGATGTTCCACGGCAACGCCGTGATCGCCGACTGGGCGCCCGCGCTCGCCGCCGGCGCCGGGATCGCGCTGCGCGCCCGCTTCTCGGCCTCGCGCTTCCTGCCCGACGTACGCCGCTTCGGCGCCACCTACTTCACCTACGTGGGCCGCGCCGTCCAGTACCTGCTCGCCACCCCCGAGAGCGCCCACGACCGCGACCACCGCCTCCGGCTCGGCTTCGGCACGGAGGCGGGCGCGGTGGACGCGGCCCGCTTCGAGGCGCGGTTCGGGGTGCGGCTCGTCGAGGGGTACGGCTCCTCCGAGGGCGGGGCCGCGATCCAGCGGAGCCCCGGCACCCCGCCCGGGGCGATCGGGCGGGCCGCACCCGGCGACGACCTGGCCGTGGTGGACCCGGCCACCCGGCGCGAGTGCCCGCCGGCCCGTTTCTCGGCCACCGGCCTGCTGCTGAACGCCGACGAGGCCGTCGGCGAGCTGGTCAACCGCGGCCGCAGCCCCTTCGAGGGCTACTGGCGCAACCCCGAGGCCCAGGCCGCGCGCCTGCGCGACGGCTGGTACTGGACCGGCGACCTCTTCTACCGGGACGCCGACGGCTTCCTCTACTTCGCGGGCCGCACCGACGACCGGCTGCGCGTCGACAGCGAGAACCTGGCCGCCGCGATGATCGAGAACATCCTGGCCCGCTGGGAACGCGCGGCCGGCGTCGCCGTCTACGCGATACCCGACCCCGTCTCCGGCGACCGGGTGATGGCCGCGCTCGCCCTGCGCCCCGGCGCCGTCTTCGATCCGGCCGCCTTCGCCGCCTTCCTGGCCGACCAGCGCGACCTGGGCACCAAGATGCCCCCGGCCTACGTCCGGGTCGCCCCGGAGCTGCCCCTGACCGCCACCAACAAGATCCACCGGGTCGCGCTCCGCCGCGCCGGGCTGGGCAGCCCCGACCCGGTCTGGTGGCGACCGGCGCCCTCCGCCCCGTACGAGCTCCTCACCGACACCGCTCGCGAGACGCTCCGCCGGGCCTACGCGGAGCAGCACCGCCCCTTCCCCGGCTGACCAGAGCGGGCCAGAGCGGGAAAACAAGGAAGCCCCTCGCTTTCGCGAGGGGCTTCCTCTGTCTGTGCGCCGCCAGGGACTCGAACCCCGGACCCGCTGATTAAGAGTCAGCTGCTCTAACCAACTGAGCTAGCGGCGCCTGCTGACAGAGAAAATACTACCTGGTCCCGAGGGGTGCTCGTGACCACCCCGCTGTCGGCCCCCTAGATCGCCAGCGACAGCACCACCGGCGCCGCCCGCCGGTTCAGCGTGTCCGCCGCCGAGCGCAGCCGGTGCGCGTGCTCGATCGGCAGCGACAGGGCCAGGCAGCCCACGGTCGAGCCCGCCGTCAGCGGCACCGCCGCGCAGACCGTCCCCACCGCGTACTCCTGGAGGTCGAGCATCGGGACGGTCGGCGGCTGGCTGTCCAGCTTGGAGAACAGGATCTTCTCGTTGGTGATCGTCCGGGAGGTCAGCCGGGCGATCTTGTGGCGGGCGAGGTGGTCGCGGCGCCCGTTCTGGTCGAGCTGGGTGAGCAGGCACTTGCCGACCGCGCTGGCGTGGGCGGCCGAGCGGAAGTCCACCCACTCGTTGACCTTCGGGGTGCGCGGGCCGTCGGCGAACTGGGTGATCTTCACCTCGCCGTCGATGTACCGGCTGATGTAGACGGCGGCGCCGACCGAGTCGCGCAGTTCGGTGAGCGTCTCCTGGAGCTTGCGCTCCAGGGCCTCGCGGCGGGTGACGCCGGAGCCGAGGAGGACCAGGGAGTCGCCGATGACGTAGGCGCCGTCGGAGACCTGCTCCACGTATCCCTCGCGCCGGAGCATCAGGAGCATGGACGACAGATGGGCGACGGGCAGGCCGGTCTCCCGCGCGATCTGCACGTCCGTCACGCCGCCACCGTGCCGTGAGACCGTCTCAAGCACGCGGAGGGCGTATTGCACCGAGTGGAACGGCGCGGTGGGCTCGGGCTTCAGCGCCACGGTTTCCCCCTACCAGGTTGTGACCGCAAGCTTCCGTACCACGATAGCCGCCAAGGGCTCGCCACGGGGCGGCTGTTGGCGAGATTGATTCGGTGCTCAGGGGCCCTGGGCTGGGGTGCGCCACTCTGGCATATGCCATGGTCACAGCCCTGTCGGAGAGGCTGAGGTCAGGGCCGTGCGCGAGGTGGCCCGGACGCCCGTTCGGTCCCGTTCCGGACGTGAAGATTTTTTCGGCGGGAGCCGCTCGGAGCCCCTCTCCGGAACAAACGGAGACACCCTCCTGTTAGCTCTCCCTGTCCGGCCATTGACGTCAGAAAGGTCCCACGGTGAGCGACGACGCGACGCGAGACGCGAATCGAGACGTGCATCGAGACGCGATTCGAGACTCGATCCGAGGAGAGGTGCGCGGCACCGCGCCCGTACCGCTGTCCGTACTGGACCTGGTCACCGTCGGCAAGGGGCGGACCGCGAGCCAGGCGCTCGCCACCAGCGTCGAGATCAGCCGGCTCGCCGAGCGCCGCGGCTACCACCGGCACTGGGTGGCCGAGCACCACTCCATGCCCGGTGTCGCCTCCTCCTCGCCGGCCGTGATCCTGGCCCACCTCGCCGCCCACACCCGCCGCATCCGGCTCGGCTCCGGCGGCGTGATGCTGCCGAACCACGCGCCGCTGGTGATCGCCGAGCAGTTCGGCACCCTGGAGGCGCTCGCCCCGGGCCGGGTCGACCTGGGCCTCGGCCGCGCGCCCGGCACCGACGGCGCGACCGCCGCCGCCCTGCGCCGCACCCAGACCCTCCACGAGGGCGCCGACGATTTTCCGGAGCAGCTCGCCGAGCTGACCCGTTTCCTCGACGACGACTTCCCGGACGGCCACCCGTACGCCCGGATCCACGCCGTGCCCGGCCCGGTGCAGGGCCCGAAGGGCCGCCCGCCGGTCTGGCTGCTCGGCTCCTCCGGCTTCAGCGCCCGGCTCGCCGGCCTGCTCGGCCTGCCCTTCGCCTTCGCCCACCACTTCTCGGCCCGCAACACCATCCCGGCCCTCGACCTCTACCGGGAGTCCTTCCGCCCCTCGGCGGTGCTCGACGCGCCGTACGCGCTGATCGGCGTCGCCGCGCTCGCCGCCGACGAAGCCGGGGAGGCGCGCCGCCAGGTGCTCACCGGTGCCCTGTCGATGCTGCGGCTGCGCACCGGCCGGCCCGGCCTCATCCCGACGCCGGAGGAGGCCGAGGCGTACGAATTCAGCCTCGCGGAGCGCGAGTTCGTCAACGACTGGCTGGGGAACGTCGTGTACGGCACGGCGGACGAGGTGCGGGAGGGCCTCGACGCCCTCCAGAAGCGCACCGGCGCCGACGAGCTGATGATCACGGCGAACGCGCACGGCGGCGACGCGCGGCTGCGGAGCTACGAGCTGATCGCCGACGCCTACGGGCTGCCCGAGCTCGGATAATTTCCCGGCTGTTGGTTCATCCTCGAACGAACCGGGCCGCGATCCCTAAGCGAACCTTAAACCGCTCGTCACGCATGGTGGCGAGCGGCTTTCTTTTGTGCTGCGCCCCCTGCGGAGGGCGCTGACAAGGGCTTTCTTCCGTCAATTGGTCTAGTCCTCAATCTGGTTCAGACCATTGACGCGCTGTTCGCGCGGCGGATATCACTGCTCCAACTTCCGTACCGCCACCCCTCCCGGAGGCCGCACGTGCACCCCCGCAACCCCCGCAAACCACTCATCGCCGCCCTGCTCAGCTCGGCCCTCGCCGCCGGCGCCCTCGCCGCGACCGCCGGCCTCGGCTCCGCGCAGGCCGCCGACACCACCGCCGCCGCGCCGTCCACGGGCGGCGTCAAGATCGCGTACTACGACCAGTGGAGCGTGTACGGGAACGCCTTCTACCCCAAGCAGCTCGACGAGCGGGGCATCGCGGCCAAGCTGGACGTCATCAACTACTCGTTCGGGAACATCCACCCGACCGACCTCACCTGTTTCGAGGCCAACAAGGCCGCCGGCGACGACGCCAACCCCAGCGCCGGGGACGGCGCGGGCGACTCGTACGCCGACTACCAGAAGTCCTTCTCGGCCGCGGACAGCGTCGACGGCGTGGCCGACAAGTGGGACCAGCCGATCGTGGGCGTCTTCAACCAGTTCAAGGAACTGAAGGCGAAGCACCCCAACCTGAAGATCAACATCTCGATCGGCGGCTGGACCTACTCCAAGTACTTCTCGGACGCGGCCAAGACCGACGCCAGCCGCAAGAAGTTCGTCGCCTCCTGCATCAAGCAGTACATCCAGGGCGACCTGCCGGTCGAGGGCGGCTTCGGCGGCGCCGGCACCGCCGCCGGCATCTTCGACGGCATCGACATCGACTGGGAGTACCCCGGCTCGCCCGACGGCCACCTCGGCAACCACTACGCCCCCGAGGACAAGCAGAACTTCACGCTGCTCCTCGCCGAGTTCCGCAAGCAGCTCGACGAGTACGGCGCCGCGCACGGCGGCAAGAAGTACCTGCTGACCGCCGCGCTGCCGGCCGGCCAGGACAAGATCAAGAACATCGAGACGGACAAGATCGGCGCGTACCTCGACTACGCGAACATCATGACGTACGACATGCACGGCGCCTGGGACGGCGACGGGCCGACGTACCACCAGTCCCCGCTCCACTCCGGCAGCAACGACCCGACCGACGTCATCAAGCCGGGCACCGAGAAGTACTCGATCGACAACGCGATCGACTCCTGGCTCGACGGCAAGCCCGCCTACGGCATCACCGGTGGCTTCCCGGCCGACAAGCTGACCCTCGGCTACGAGTTCTACTACCGCGGCTGGAAGGGCGTCCCGGCCGGCACCACCAACGGCCTCGCCCAGACCGCCACCGGCGGCTCCAACGCCCGCCCGCTCAGCCAGGCGGCCGGCATCGCGTACTACAAGGAGCTCGGCGGCATCGTCGACAACCCGGCGACCACCTTCTGGGACGACCAGGCCAAGTCCGCCTACTTCTACAAGGACGGCGAGTTCTTCACCGGTCTGGACAAGCGCACCATCCAGGCCCGCGCCGACTACGCCCACCAGCGCGGCCTCGCCGGCGCGATGATGTACTCGCTGCTCGGCCTCGACGCCAACGCCACGCTCTTCAACCAGATCGTCGACGCCGTCGGCTCCTCGCCGACCACCCCGACGACCCCGCCGACGACGCCGCCCACCACCCAGCCGACGCCGACCCCGACCACCACGACGCCGACCCCGACGCCCACGCCGACCGGCGGCACCTGCACCGCCCCGGCGTACGTGGCCGGCCAGGTCTACAC
>NZ_JBSGIW010000156.1:0-9636 GCF_053605265.1 Streptomyces sp. NPDC003943
GTCGAGTTCGGCGCGGGCGGCGGTGTCGAGGCCGGTCCACGCCTCGTCGAGGACGAGCAGACCGGGCTCAGCGGCCGGCGATCGCCTCCGCCGCGGCCTGGCCGCAGACGCGGGCGGCGCCGTGGGTGGCGATGTGGAGGGCGCCACGGGGCTCCGACTCGTCGAGGCCCATCTCGACCACCACGGTGTCGGGGCGGGCGGCGAGCAGGGCGTCGAGGGTGCCGGACATCCACGGGTGGCGGTGGGCGTCGCGGACCACGGCGACCACGCGCCGCTCCCCCGCGGCGGCCAGGACGGCGTCGGCCGAGGCGTCCGCCCCGTACGAGCCGGTGCGGGTGCCGGGCAGGAGCCGCTCCAGCTCGGCGGCGATGCCCCACGGGGTCTCGTCGCCGACGGCGAAGTTGGCGGCGGGCGTGAAGGAGGCCACGTAGGGGGCCTCGGTCACCGGCGCGAAGGGCCGCTCGCCCGGGGTGATCGTGAGGGCCCGGCGGGCCGCGACGAGTCCGACGTCGGTGCCGGGCGCGGTCCCCTCCTGTGAAGCCGCGCCCGGCCCCGATCCAGCCCCCCTGGCCCGGTGCGCCTGGGTCCAGGCCGCCAGCGCGCGGACGCGCTCGGCGGCGTCGGCCAGCCGCTCCTCGGGCAGTTCACCGGTCCGTACCGCCGTCACCAGCGCATCGCGCAGCCGCAGCACGGTCTCCTCGTCGGCCAGCCCGCCGCCGACGCAGATGGCGTCGGCGCCCGCGGCGATCGCGAGGACGGATCCGCGCTCGATGCCGTAGGTCGCCGCGACGGCCTGCATCTCCATGCCGTCGGTGACGATCAGGCCCTCGAAGCCCAGCTCCTGGCGCAGCAGACCGGTGAGGATCTGCGGGCTCAGGGTGGCCGGACGTTCCGGGTCGAGCGCGGAGAGCAGGATATGCGCGCTCATCACCGCTTTGGAACCCGCGGCGATGGCCGCGCGGAAAGGTACCAGCTCACGGGCGTGCAGTGTGGCGAGGTCCACATCGATGCGGGGCAGCGCGTCGTGCGAGTCGACGTTGGTGTCGCCGTGCCCCGGGAAGTGCTTGGTGCAGGCGGCGACGCCCACGGACTGGAGGCCGTCGACGTAGGACACGGTGTGCCGGGCGACCAGGTCCGGGTCGGCACCGAAGGAGCGGACCCCGATGACCGGGTTCTCGGCGTTGGAGTTGACGTCGGCGGAGGGCGCCCAGTTGAGGTCGACCCCGCAGGCGACGAGCCGGCGGCCCAGCTCGCGGGCCACGGCCCGGGTGAGCTCGACGTCGTCGACGTGGCCGAGGGCGTAGTTGCCGGGGAACGAGGACCCCTCGTTGACCTCCAGGCGGGTGACGTCGCCGCCCTCCTCGTCGATGGCGACCAGGACGTCGTCCCGCTCGGCGCGCAGCCGCGCGGTGAGCGCGGCGAGCTGCCCGGGGGTGACGACGTTCCGTCCGAAGAGTCCGACCGAGGAGAGGCCCTCGCCGATCCGGCGGAGCAGCCAGTCGGGGGCGGTGGTGCCGACGAAGCCCGGCTGCAGGACGGTGAGCGCGTCCCGGGTCAGGGTGTCCGTGCTGGTTGCGAGCGTGGTCATGGGGCGCCGTTATCCCTTCACCGCGCCGGCGGTCATGCCGCCGACGGCCTTGCGCTGGAGGAAGAGGAAGACGATCAGGACGGGGAGCGCGAAGAGGGTCGAGGCGGCCATGGTGGCGCCCCAGTCGTTGCCGAACGCGGTCTGGAACTGGGTCAGCCAGAGCGTCAGGGTCTGCGACTCCTTGTCCTTGTTGAGCATGAGGATCATCGCGAACTCGTTCCAGGCCGTGATGAAGCCGAAGATCGAGGTCGACATCAGGCCCGGGGCGAGCAGCGGGAAGATGACCTTGCGGAAGGCCTGGCCGCGGGTGCAGCCGTCGATCTGGGCGGCCTCCTCCAGCTCGACCGGGACGGCGGCGATGAAGCCGCGCAGGGTCCAGATGGTGAAGGGCAGCACCATCACGAAGTAGATCGCCGTGAGGACCGGGATGCTGTTCAGCATGTCGTTGTCGCGGGAGATCATGTACATCGCGATGGTGAGGACCTCCCAGGGGGCCATCTGCGCCATCATCACGACGAGCACGATGGCCTTGCGGCCGCGGAACCTCATCCGGGCGAGCGCGAAGCTCGCGAGCAGGGCCACGAAGAGGGCGAGCACGACGGCGCCGACGGTCACCACGAGGCTGTTGGTGACGTAGGTCCAGAAGAGGTCGACGCCGGTGGCGGTCGAGTAGTTCTCGAAGGTCGGCTCGAAGACGAAGACCGGGTCCTTCGTCATGATCTGGTGCTGCGGCTTCAGCGAGGACGCGAACATCCAGTAGACGGGGAAGACGAACACCACCGCGATCACGAGCGCGGAGAGGTTCTTGACGACGGCGCCGGCCGTGAGCCGCCTGCGGGTGCGGTACTTCTTCGGGGTGCTCACAGCTCCTCCTCCTGCTTCAGGATCAGGCGGAAGTAGAAGGACATGATCGCGATCAGCATCACGATCGTGAGGACGGAGATGGCCGCGGCGACGCCGTAGTGGAACTGGCCGACGCCCTCGATGTAGGCGAAGACGGGCAGCGTCTCGGAGGCGCGGTCGGGGCCGCCCTTGTTCAGGGCGTAGATCTGCGTGAACGCCTTGAAGATCCAGATCACTTCGAGGAACGTGGTGATCATGAAGAAGGGCTTGAGGTTCGGGAAGACCACGGCCCAGAAGGTGCGCCAGCCGTTCGCGCCGTCCATCTTGGCGGCCTCGTACAGCTCGGTGCCGATGGTGGTCAGACCGGCGTACATGTTGAGCGCGACGAACGGGATGGAGCCCCAGGCGATCAGGATCATCGAGATCACCAGGGTGGAGAAGCCGGTCTCGAACCAGTTGTGCTGCTCGTAGCCGGCGAAGCCGAGCGTGCGCATCAGCCAGTTGACGACGCCGAACTGCTCGTCGAAGAGCCACTGGAAGACGGTGACGGAGGCGACGATCGGCATGGCCCAGGCGAAGACCAGGGACAGCGAGAGCACCAGCCGCATCTTCTTGCCGAGCCGGTTGAGCAGCAGGCCGATGCCGGTGCCGACCGCCATGGTGAGCAGGACGCTCGCGGCGGTGAAGACGACGGAGCGGACGACGACGGTCCAGAACTCCGAGTCGCTCAGCAGGCCGGTGTAGTTGTCGAAGCCGGTCCACACCGTCTCGCGGGTGATGAACTCCTTGCGGCCCAGCTCCTGGAAGGAGAGGATCACGTTGCGGATCAGCGGGTAGAGGAGCAGCGCCGCCATCGACAGCAGGGCCGGTGCGACGAGCAGGTACGGCAGCAGCCCGCTGGGCAGGGAGCGTCTCCCCCGCGAGGGCTGAAGGACTTCCTTGGGGCCGGAACTGGCCGGCGGGGTCTGTGACTTCCCTGCCGCCCTCCCGGGCGCGTCCTGGGGACCGGCGGTCGCCGTCCCCTGGGAGTCCACGGTCATGGTCTTCTTCCTCGCGGTTCTGGGGCTCCCGTGCCCACCGGGGCGCGGCCCGGGGGAGCGGGCCGCTGAAAACTGCGGAGCGCCGGCGGTGCGGTCCGGTTGGGCCGCACCGCCGGGCTGCGTGCACTGCTGTGCGTTACTGCCGTTACTGCTGGTTGACGCGCTCGCCGATGACCTTGTCGGCGGCCTCGGCGGCGGCCTTGGCGTCCTCGCCCTTCAGGACCTTGGTCATGTAGTCCTTGATCGGGTTCGGGGCGGTCTCGACGTTCGCCCAGCCCGGGGTGACCGGGGTGATCTTGCCGACGCCGGCGGCCAGGGCCATGGCCTCGGCGAAGGAGCCGGCGGCGGGCTTGAACTGCGCGGCGTCGTTGTTCGGGAGCAGCGCGCCGGCGGTGGCCGCGGCGTACTTGGTCATCTGGTCCTTGCCGGCGGCGAGGGCCAGCCACTCCTTGGCGAGGTCCTTGTTCTGGGAGCGCTCGGAGACGGCGAGGTTCGAGCCGCCGAAGAACACGGAGCCCGGCTTGTCGGCGGTCTTGCCCGGGATCGGGAAGTAGCCGAAGTCGGCGGTCTTGCCGGCCTTCTTCATGGCGTCGATCGCGCCGCCGGCCTCCCAGCCGAGACCGATCCAGGACGCCACGCCGCCCTTGGGGACGATGTCGGTGGACTGCTGCGGGGTCGCCTCGTCCTTGTCCTTCGGAGCGGTGGAGTAGGACGCCAGCTCCTTGTAGAAGTTCATGGCGTTGACGGCCTCGGGGGAGGACAGGGCGCCCTTCCACTTGTCGCCGTCCTTGACGGCGAGGTCGCCGCCCTCGTCCCAGACGAAGCCCGCGAGGACGTACCAGCTCTGGCCGGGCAGGTAGATCGGCTGCGACTTGGGGTCGGCGGCCTTGAGCTTCTTCAGGCCGTCGATCCACTCGGCGCGGGTCTTCGGCGGGGTGACGCCGGCCTTCTTGAAGGCGGCCTTGTCGTAGACGACGACGCGGCTGGCGGCGTACCACGGGGCGGAGTAGAGCTTGCCGTCGAGCTCGGCCGAGGCGGTCATGCCCTTGTTCCAGCCGTCGTAGCCCAGCTTGGCCTTGTCGCCGGAGAGGTCGGCGAGGCCGCCGGTGACCGCGTAGCCGGCGGTCTGGGTGTTGCCGAGCTCAAGGACGTCCGGCGGGGTGTCCTCGGAGAGGGCGGTGGTGACCTTCTCCTGGATGCCGTTCCACTGCTGCTTCTCGACCTTGACCTTGACGCCCGGGTGCTTGGCCTCGAACTCCTTGTTGACGCCCGCCATCCAGGCGTCGGGCGCCGAGCCGTCCATGACCCAGACGGTCAGGGTCTTGTCGCCCCCCTGGGCCTTGCCGCCCTTGTCACCCTTGTCGCCGCTGTCGGTACCGCACGCAGCGACGGAGACCATCATGCCCGCGACGCCGATCGCCGCGATGAGCTTGCGCTTCACGCCACCCTCCTCAGGGATGCCTGCTCCCCCTCCCACCGCGCGAAGACGCGAAGACATACGTCGAGTAATGCTGTGGGGCTGGGACCTGGTCTTTAATGGTGTAGACCAGTACCCGGAGCTTGGCCTAGACCTTTAGGGGTGTCAAGGGTGTATAAGAAGGGCAGTCGGGTCCGTTATCGGACCGACACCTGAGGGAGGGCGACGACCCGTGACCGGTCCGTGCCACCATGTGAGCCGCGACAGACGGAGGAGCCGGTGACGGCAGCAGCACAGGCAGCGGGAAGGCAGGCCATGGCCACGGACGCGGGCAGCACGGAGACAGAGGGCGGCGCGGCCACCCGTACCGCGCGCGTGCCCAAGTACTACCGCCTGAAGCGGCATCTGCTCGACATGACGGAGACCCTGCCGCCCGGCACCCCGGTCCCGCCGGAGCGCACGCTCGCCGCGGAGTTCGACACCTCGCGCACCACGGTGCGCCAGGCCCTGCAGGAACTGGTGGTCGAGGGCCGCCTGGAGCGGATCCAGGGCAAGGGCACGTTCGTGGCCAAGCCCAAGGTCTCCCAGGCCCTCCAGCTCACCTCGTACACCGAGGACATGCGGGCCCAGGGCCTCGAGCCCACCTCGCAGCTCCTGGACATCGGATACGTGACGGCCGACGACACCCTCGCCGGACTGCTCGACATCTCCCCCGGCGGCCGGGTGCTGCGCATCGAGCGGCTGCGCCTCGCGAGCGGCGAGCCGATGGCCATCGAGACCACCCACCTGTCCGCCAAGCGCTTCCCCGCGCTGCGGCGTTCGCTGGTGAAGTACACCTCGCTCTACACCGCGCTCGCCGAGGTGTACGACGTGCACCTGGCCGAGGCCGAGGAGACCATCGAGACCTCGCTCGCCACCCCGCGCGAGGCCGGCCTGCTCGGTACGGACGTGGGCCTGCCGATGCTGATGCTCTCCCGGCACTCGCTCGACGCCCAGGGCGAGCCGGTCGAGTGGGTGCGCTCGGTGTACCGCGGCGACCGCTACAAGTTCGTGGCCCGCCTCCAGCGCCCCAACGGCTGACCTCTTCCCACCGGACGGCCGCACCCCCTCGCCGGGGTGCGGCCGTCCGGCGTTTCCGGGCGTACGGGGCCGGGCGGCCGGGCGTACGACGCGGGGCGGGCGTACGACGCGGGGCGGGAGGCCCGGGCGGGAGGCCCGGGCGGGAGGCCCGGGCGGGAGGCCCGGGCGGGAGGCCGTCGTTCCGCCCGGCACCTTTCGCCTGGCAGGAACGTGACGCCCGCACGGACGGCCCTGGTCAGCGGCGCGCGCGGAGCACCGGGGCGCGTTGTCCCCAACCGGCCACGCGGTTGGCGCCACCCGTTTTCCGGTGACACCGGGCCCCGGCCGGGCCAGTCTTGAACCCGTCGAAGCCGCCCCGGAGCACGGGAGCGGCACCGGGGCCCGGCCCCGAACCCCCCTTACACGGAAGGCTGCTCCGCCATGCGCACGCTCGCCCGTTTCGCACCGATCGCCCTTCTCGTCCCCGCCGCGGCGGCGCTCGTCCTCTCCCTCGGCGCACCCTCGGGCGAGGCACCGACGCACGTCACCGCCGAGGGCGTCGTCACGGAGACCCCGCAGCCGGGTGACACCGGCGACGGCTTCTCCTGGGGCTGAGCGCCATCTACCTCGTCGGCATCTCGATGAGGGCGTCGGACGACGAAACCGCCCCGGACGACGAACCCCCACCACCGCCGTCCGCCACCCGGCTCGTCGAGACGCTGCACCGCCTCGCCCGGCCGCAGGACCGCTTCGAGTGCGCCCGGGCGCTGGTCCTCGACCACTCGGTCCGGCTCGCCCTGTACGTCGGGGCCCCCGACGAGATCGAGGCCGTAGGCCACGCGCTGCGGCTCTGCCGGCGCCTCCTCGGCCACTCCCCCGAACTCCGCCACCACCGCATCGCGGACTTCCGGCTCCTCTGAGCCCCCCACCCCACAGTCGGCACCCGTCCCACTTCGAGGAACAGCCATGCCCAGGGCCCGTCCCAGCGTGTCCGTCATCATCCCCAACTACAACTACGAGAAGACCCTGCGCGCCTGTCTCGCCTCGGTCCTCGCCCAGACCCACGCCCCGCTCGACGTCATCGTCGTCGACGACGCCAGCACCGACCGGTCCCGGGACATCGCCCGCGAGTTCGGCGTCGTGCTCATCGCCAGCCCGCGCAACCGCGGGGTGTCCGCGGCCCGCAACCTCGGGGCCGCCGCGGCCCGCGGCGAGATCCTCTTCTTCCTCGACTCCGACACCGCGCTGCACCCCGAGGCCCTGGCCAACGCCGCCGACCTGCTCGAAGCCGACCCCGGACTCGGCTGCGTGCACGGCGTCCTGGACCCCGAGCCGCTCTTCGACGACGGCCCGGTCGAGCGCTACCACGCCCTGCACGCCCACTTCTGGCGCCGCCGGGCCGCCGGCGAGGTGCGCACCGCCTTCTTCGCGCTCGGCGCCATCCGCAAGGAGGTCTTCGAGCGGGTCGGCCCCTTCGACGAGAACCTGCGCGACTCGGAGGACGTCGAGTACAGCGGCCGGCTCGTGCGCTCGCACCGGATCCTGATGACCACGGCGATCCGCGGCCGGCACGACGACGTCGACCGGCTCGGGGCGATGCTCTCGGAGCAGTACCGCCGCTCCCAGCTGCTCGTCGCGGCGCTCGGCCAGATGCGGCAGGGCGGGCTCACCGCCAACCGGCCGCTCGGCGTGCTCGCCGCGGCACTCACCCTGCCGACCCTGCTCCTGGGGCTGCTCTCCCCCTGGCTGCTGCTCGTGCCCGCGCTCTGCGCGCTGCTGTTCGCCTGCGCCGATCCGGGGCTCAGCCGCTTCGCGCTGCGCACGAGGGGCCCCGGCTTCCTCCTCTTCTTCACCGCGGTCCACTTCGTCCTCCACCAGGCGATCGTGCTCGGCGCGGCGCGCGGAGTCGTCCGCTGGCTCACCGAGCCGGACTTCGGCCCGAGCGTCCGGCGCCGCGCCGCCACCGCGGCCACCACCACCGCTGCCAGCACAGGCGCCGCGGCCCCCAAGACCCCCGTCTGACGCTCCCGCCGCTCCCCCCACCTCTCAGGACTCAGGAGTCCGTTCATGGCCACGCCCACGCTCACCGGCCGTCAGGCGCCGCCGGCCCGACCGCCGTCCACCCGGCCACCCGGTCGGCTCGCCGACCTCACCGCCCTGGTCCGCCCCGGACAGTGGACCAAGAACCTCGTCGTCGTCCCCCTCGGGCTGCTCGGCGCGCCCCGCACCGACGCCGGCGCGCTCGGCGGCGCGCTCGCCGCCCTGGCCGTCTTCACCCTGGCGTCCGCGCTGGTCTACCTGGTCAACGACCTCGGCGACCGGGACCGTGACCGGCGCCACCCGGAGAAGCGGCACCGGCCGATCGCCGCCGGCCGGATCGGGACCGCCACCGCCGTGTCCTTCGCCGCCGTCCTCGCCGCGCTCCTCCTGGCGACGGTCGGCCTGACCGTCGCCACCGGCGGCGCCGGGCTCGCCGACTGGTGGCCGGTCGCCGCGTACCTGGTGCTCAACGCCGCGTACAGCAGGGGGCTCAAGCACGTGCCGCTGCTCGACGTCTTCATCGTCGCCCTCGGTTTCGTGCTGCGCCTCGCGCAGGGCTGCCTGGCCTCCGGGAACCCGGTGCCCAGCTGGCTCGCGCTCGGCCTCTTCTCGCTCTGCCTGCTGCTGATCCTCGGCAAGCGGCGGCACGAGATGGCGGTCGGCGGGGTGCTGCACCGGCCGGCGCTGCGCGGCTACACCGTGGGCTTCCTCGACCAGCTGCTCGCCTTCACCGCGGTCCTCGCGGCGGTGAGTTACGTGCTGCACGTGCAGGCCAGCCCGGTCTTCGGGGCGCACGGTCCGCTCGTCGCCGTCCTCACGGCGCCGTTCGCGCTGTTCGGGCTCGCCCGCTACCTCCAGCTGCTCGTGGTCGACGCGGGCGGCGGCAATCCCACCCGGGCGCTGTTCAGCGACCGGATGACCGTCTCCAACGCGCTGCTGTGGGCCGGGCTGCTTGCCGGCGCCTGGCTGCTCGGCCGGCTCGGCTCATGACCGCGACGACCACCACGGCCACGACGACCCCGGCGACCCCGACGACCCCGGCGACCGCACCGCCCCCCGCTCGCAGCGGACCGGGACGCCTGCTCCGCCTCCTCTTCCCGCTCGCCGTCGCCACCGGCATCGGCGTCGCCCTGTACGAGCGGGCCGGCGACCTCGCCGCGCTCGTGCTGCGGCCCGGCTCCGTCCCGTACCTCCTCCTCGCCCTCGCGGCCAACGCCGTCGCCGTCCTGTTCACCATGGCCACCTGGCGCGCCCTCCTCTCCGATCTCGGACCGGGGCTGCCGGGCCGGACCGCGACCCGGATCTACTTCACGTCCTACCTCGGCAAGTACGTGCCGGGCGCGGTCTGGGGCGTCCTCGCCCAGCTGCGGATGGGCGGCGCCGCCGGGGTGCCCGCGCCCGTCGTGCTCACCGTCTTCCTGCTCAACGTGATCGTCGCCGTCCTCACCGGCCTCGCCGTCGGACCCGTCGCCGCGCCCTGGACGCTCGGCACCGGGGCCTGGTGGCTGGTGCTGCCCGGCGCGGTCACCCTCGTGCTCGCCGTGCGGCCGCGGCTGCACCACAGCAGGCGCTGCTCCGCGTCGAAGCACAACTCGTGCGGCTCGGCGAGGACTTCGGTCGTGCCGAGGTGCCGGTCGGAGGCGGCGTCG
>NZ_JBSGIW010000157.1:0-9522 GCF_053605265.1 Streptomyces sp. NPDC003943
ATGCACCGCGAGGGCGCGCTCCTGTTCCCCGCGATCAACGTGAACGACGCCGTGACGAAGTCGAAGTTCGACAACAAGTACGGCTGCCGCCACTCGCTCGTCGACGGCATCAACCGGGCCACGGACGTCCTCATCGGCGGCAAGACCGCCGTGGTCTGCGGTTACGGCGACGTCGGCAAGGGCTGCGCCGAGTCCCTCCGCGGCCAGGGCGCCCGGGTGATCGTCACCGAGATCGACCCGATCTGCGCGCTCCAGGCGGCAATGGACGGCTACCAGGTCACGACCCTCGACGAGGTCGTCGAGACCGGCGACATCTTCATCACCACCACCGGCAACAAGGACATCATCCTCGCCTCCGACATGGCGAAGATGAAGCACCAGGCGATCGTCGGCAACATCGGCCACTTCGACAACGAGATCGACATCGCCGGCCTCGCCAAGGTCCCCGGCATCGTGAAGACCGAGATCAAGCCCCAGGTCCACGAGTGGCGGTTCGCGGACGGACACACTGTCCTGATGCTGTCCGAGGGCCGACTGCTCAACCTCGGCAACGCCACCGGCCACCCGTCGTTCGTGATGTCCAACTCCTTCGCCAACCAGACGATCGCCCAGATCGAGCTGTTCACCAGGACCGAGCGGTACCCGGTCGGCGTCCACGTCCTGCCCAAGCACCTCGACGAGAAGGTCGCCCGCCTCCACCTCGACGCCCTCGGCGTGAAGCTCACCGAGCTGCGCCCCGAGCAGGCCGCGTACATCGGCGTCCCGGTCGAGGGCCCGTACAAGCCCGACCACTACCGCTACTGACGGAGAGCGCCATGACATCGTCCGCAACCGTCCGGCCCGCAGTCGACCCGTCCCGGGCCGCACCGCCCACCCTGCTGGGCAGACCACGCTGGTTCGTCACCCTGTTCGCCACGGACATGTGGGAGCGGTTCAGCTTCTACGGAATGCTGGCCATCCTCTTCCTGTTCGCCTCGGCCCCGGCGGCCGAAGGCGGCCTCGGGCTCTCGAACTCCGACGCCGGAATGCTCTTCGGCATCTACACCGCCGCCATCTTCCTCGCCTCCCTCCCCGGCGGCTGGCTCGGCGACCGCGTCTTCGGCAGCTACCGGGCGACGCTGTACGGCGCCGTGGTCATCGCTGCCGGACACCTGCTGATGGCACTGCCGACGGTGCCGACGGTCTACGCCGGGCTGCTCCTCATCGCCCTCGGCACCGGTCTGCTCAAGCCCAACATGGCAGGGCTGCTCAGCGCCTTCTACCCGCGCGAGGCGACCGCCGAGCGGGACGCCGGCTTCGCGATCTTCTACACCTCCATCCAGATCAGCGGCCTGATCGCGCCGCTGGTCGTCGGCGGCATCGGCGAGGGCCTCAACTGGCACGCGGGGTTCGGCGTCGCCGCGGTCGGCATGGGGCTCGGAGTCTGGCAGTACGTCCGCGGCTCGGCCTCCTTCGGCGAGGTCGGCCGCGCCGCCACCCGCCCGCTCCCGCCGGCCGAACGCCGCCGCTTCCTCCGCCTCTCCACGGCCGCGATCGCCGTACCGGCCGCGCTCTTCACCGCGGACGCGCTGGCCGGCACCTTCACCATCCGGCACGTCCTCACCCTGGTCGCGGTGCTCAGCCTCGCCGTACCCATCGGCTGCTTCTGGACCCTCCTGCGCCACCGCGACATCTCCGCACCGGAACGGACCCGCCTGCGCGCCTACATCGCGCTGTTCCTCGCCTCCGCCCTCTTCTGGGCCCTGCACGTCCAAGGAGGCTCGCTGCTCAACCTGTTCGCCCGGGACGCCACCGACCGCGACATCCTCGGCCTGCGCCTCCCGGCCAGCTGGTTCCAGTCGGCCACCCCGCTGGCGATCCTGCTGTGCGCACCCTTCTTCGCGTGGCTGTGGGTGCGCCTCGGCGCGCGCATCAGCGCCACCGCGAAGTTCGCGCTCGGCATGTTCGCCATGGGCGGCTCCATGCTCCTCATGTCCCTGGCCGCCTGGCACGCCCACTACGTCGGCCGGGTCTCTCCCCTCTGGCTCGTCGGCACGTTCCTCCTCACCGGCGCCGCCGAGGCAGCCCTCGCCCCGGTGGGCATGAGCGTCGCCACGGCCATCGCGCCGGCGCCCTTCCTCAGCCAGGTGGTCGGCGTCTTCTGGCTCTCCGCGGCCCTGGGCGCGGGTCTCGGCGGCAACGCCATGAAGCTCGCGGGAACGTCTGCTCCAGGAGCCGGGTTGTTCCTGGTGCTGGGCGGAGTGGCCGTGGCGGCAGGGGTGGTGCTGCTTCTCGGGACTCGGGCTCTGGCTCGACGGCTGGGGGTCTGAGACGGGGCGGAGGGAGCCGCCGCCCCTTCTGGGGCAAGGCGCCGCATTCGGCGATCGCCGCCGCGCGCCCCGGTGGGATGCGCCGTCCGTCGCCGCCGTGCCGGCGGGGGTCGTCGTCGTGCGGCGACCGTGAGGCCTGACGGCCATCACCTTCGTGGCGGCCTCGCGCTGTGTGCCGGGAGCCCGAGCATGACGAGGGTCGCCGCTGCGGCCCGCCCGGAGGCGGGCCGCCCCGGCCGGGCGGCGGAGGGCCGGCGCCGGCGGTGTGAACGGTGTTCCCCCGGCTCCCGGGAGCCGGACGCGGCGGAGGGCGCGGAGGCGCGTCCCGCCGTACGTGGGTCGGCGAGGATCCGGGCGCAGGCGGAGGCGTCCGGGCGGGCCGCGGGGGAGCGGTCGGTCATCGCCGTGAGCAGGCGGACCAGTTCCGCCGGGAGGCCGGACGGCAGCACCGGCGGGCGGTGCAGGTGCGCCAGCGCCGCCTCCAGAGGTGCTCCGCCGTACTCCGCCTCGCCCTTGAGGGTTTCGAGCAGCACGAGGCCGAGGCTGTACACGTCGGCCGCAGGTCCCGTTCGGCGGCCCAGGGCCTGCTCGGGCGCCATGTAGGACGCGGTGCCGACGAGGGTGCCCGCGCCCTCGGGGGCGTCGTCCGCGGGCTCGACGCGGCGGGAGATGCCGAAGTCCGTGAGGTGCGGGATCTCCGACCGGTCCAACAGGATGTTCGACGGCTTGACGTCGCGGTGGACGACGCCGTGGGCGTGCACATGGGCGAGGGCCGAGGCCAGGGCGGCCCCCGTCCGGCAGGTCTCGGCGGGCGTGAGGACCCCGCGGGCGATCCGCCGCCGCAGGGTCGTCCCCCGGACGAGCTGCATCACCAGGAACGGCCGGCTCCCGTCGCGGCCCGTGTCGTAGAGGGTCACCAGGCCGGGATGGTGCATCCGGGCCAGCAACCGGGCCTCCTCGCCGCACTGGACGTCGGTCCGGCTGGCGCCCGCGGGCCGGTACACCTTCACCGCCACGCGGCGCCGCAGCCGCAGGTCCAGCGCCTCGTACACGTCCGCCGCTCCGCCCCGGCCCAGGAGGCGGTCGAGCCGGTAGCGCCCGGCGACGGTACGGGCCGCCCATGTGACGTCCGGATGTGCGGGCCTTGCTCGGACCTGCATCGGGCTCTCCCTGGGGGTGTGGCCGGCCCGCTGCCGGCGGGCCGGGAAACGGGTGCGTCGCCCGCCGGTCGTGCGCGGGCCCGTGGCTGACCGCGTGCCCCGTCCGTCCATGAACATCCCCCGGAGGACGGCGAATCGACGGTTCGGCGTGCCCACGGGCCCGGCGGGGACCCGGTCCGAACGTCTCCGAGGACGGCGGAATGATCCCCGGAGACCCGGGTACGCGGACGCTGTCCAACCCGCAGGGGAGGAGCAACCAACCATGGGTCTGGGACTGTTCATCATCATGATCGCCGTCGGCGCCATCCTCACGTTCGCGACCGACTGGGAGCTCGAAGCGGTCGACCTCGATCTGGTCGGCCTGATCCTCATGGGCGTCGGCCTGCTCGGGACCGCCGTCTACACCAGCGTTCTGCGCCGCCGTCGGATGGTGGTCCCGCCGGTGGCGCCCACGGTCACCGACGACGACCGTCGTGACCTGCTCTGAGGCGGCCCGCGCGTCCGGCGCCGCGCCCTGCACGAACACAGCGACAGAGGAGTGACAGCGATGACCGACCATCTGTGGTCCTTCAGCACCGAGTCCGGCCACCTGGCGGGTACCGACCTCACCGGGTGGCGCGTCGAGGCCTCCGACGGGCACATCGGCAAGGTGGGCAAGCACTCCGACGAGGCGGACGACTCCTACCTGGTCGTCGACACGGGCGTCTGGATCTTCGGCAAGGAGGTGCTCGTCCCGGCGCGGGCGGTGACCCGCGTCGACCTGGAGGAGCAGACCCTGCACATCGCCCTGTCGAAGGAACAGGTGAAGGACTCGCCCGAGTTCGTCTCCGACAAGCACCTCGCGGACCGTCAGTACCGCGAGGAGATCGGCCAGTACTACCGCACGTCCTGGCCGTTCGGGGGAGGCACGGGCGGCCTCTGATGGCCGCCGGTCCGCCCCGGTACGCACAAGCCCAGCAGCACGTCCCCGGCGGGGAGACCATGCCCGTCCGAGAGAGGCGAGGCCCGCCAGGCGGGCGTCGTCACGTTCCACCGCCTCGACGCGACCCGGACGAAGGTCATGCTCCAGATGGACTTCGCCCCCGAGGGGCTGACGGAACAGGCAGGCGACAAGCTCGGGTTCGTCAGGCGCAAGGTCGCCGGCGACCTGAAGCGGTTCAAGTCGTTCATCGAGGAGCGCGGCGGCCTGCAGACGGGCGGCTGGCGCGGAGCGGTCTGAGGACCCGGCGGCGGCGCGCCCTCGGCAGGGGTGACAGCTGACTCCGCACCGTGCCGCGCCGGACGGAAGCCCCCGCACTCGACGGGGGCTTTCGCCGTGCCCTGCTGCCGCTCGCGACGCTGACGGCCGCCCTGCTCCTCGTCCTGCGGGCGGCGAGCACGGCCCGCCGCCGGCGGAGGAGACGCTGACGGCCGTCCTGCTCCTCGTCCTGCGGGCGGCGAGCACGGCCCGCCGCCGGCGGAGGAGCACGACGACGGAGAGGGGCGGCCCCCCGATGGCGGGCCGCCCCTCTCGGTGCCGGACGAGGTCCGTCGTCCGTCGGTCAGTGCCTGAAGACGTCCTTCGCCTTCTCCTTCGCGCCGCGCGCGTCGCCCTTGGCCTGTTCGGCCCGGCCTTCCGCCTCGAGACGCTCGTCGTCGGTCATCCGGCCGACCGCCTCCTTGACCTTGCCCTTGGCCTGCTCGACCTTGGCCTTCGCCTTCTGCTCACCGGACACGGGGGATCGCTCCTTCTTCGTGCGACACATCTGACAACAGAACGCCTCACCTGGATCGGCGAGGACAAACCCATGGAAATCCGGCGCGTCGCCGCTCAGCGCGCACGGGAGGGGAGGTTCTCCCTGATCTTGGCGATGGCGAAGCCCCATCCCTGCGACACCGTCGGCTTGGCCGGCACGGCCACCTCCGCCGGGTTGGTCAGCACGTCGAGGAGGACCGGGCCGGGGAGGGCGAGCGCCTCGCGCACGGCCTCGTCCAGTTCGGCCGGCGCGGTGACGCGGATGCCGGTCAGCCCGAGCGCCTCGGCCACCGCGGCGAAGTCGGGGTTGTCCAGGACCGTCCCGCACTCGGGAAGCCCCGCCTGCTCCTGCTCCAGCTTGACCATGCCGAGGCGGCGGTTGTCGAAGACGGCGAGCTTCACCGGCAGCCGTTCGGAGCTGATGGTCATCAGGTCGCCGAGCAGCATGCCGAGGCCGCCGTCGCCGCAGAAGGCCACGACCTGCCGGTCCGGCGCCCACAGCTGCGCCCCGATGGCCTGGGGCATGGCGTTGGCCATGGAGCCGAGGTTGTAGGAGCCGATCAGCCGGCGGGTGCCGCGCATCCGCACGAGCCGCGAGAGCCACACGGTGGCCATGCCGGTGTCCGAGGTGAAGATCGCGTCGTCGGCGGCGTGGCGGTCGACGGCCGCCGCGAGGGCCTCGGGACGGATGTCCGCCTCCCGGTTGTCGAACATGGCCCGCACTCGTCCCGGCAGCCGCCTGTCGTGGGCGGGGTCGGCGAGGTCGGCCTGGCCCTTCCGCCAGTCCGCGTACCGCTCGCGGGCCTCGTCGAGGTGGGAACGCGACGGGACGGGCGCCAGCAGCGGCAGCAGCGCCCGCAGCGTCGCGCCCACGTCCCCGGCGAGTCCGACGTCCACCGGCACGCGGCGCCCGAGGTGCTCCTCGCGGGCGTCGATCTGCACGACCCGGCAGCCCTCCGGATACCAGTCCCGGTAGGGGAAGTCCGTCCCCAGCATGATCAGCGTGTCGCAGGAGTCCATGGCGTGGGCCGCGGCCGGGTTGCCGATGAGGCCGGTCTGGCCGACCTCGTACGGGTTGTCGTCCTCGAAGCCCTCCTTGGCCTTCAGGGTCAGCACCATCGGCGCCGAAAGCAGCTCGGCGGCGCGCAGCACCTCCTCGCGGGCGTCCCGGGCGCCGCGCCCGACCAGGAGGGTGACCCGCGAGCCCCGGGTGATCGTCTCGGCGGCCCCGGCGAGCGCCGGGTCGTCGGGACGCGTGACGGCCGGGCGCGGCAGCGCGAACCGCGCCGGCCGGTCCTCCTCGACCTCCCGGTCGCCGAGGTCGCCGGGGACGGTCAGCACCGCCACGCCCCGCCCGGTCACGGCCGCCCGCACCGCGGACTCCAGCAGCCGGGGCATCTGGGAGGGGGAGGTCACGGTGGCCCGGTACGCGGCCACGTCCCGGAAGAGCAGGTCGTTGTCGACCTCCTGGAAGTAGTCCCCGTACGCCTCCGACAGCGGCACCTGGCCGCAGATCGCCAGGACCGGCGCCCCGCTCTTGGCCGCGTCGTACAGGCCGTTCAGCAGGTGCACCGAGCCCGGTCCCACCGTGCCCATGCAGACGGCCAATTCACCGGAGAGCTGGGCATGCGCTCCGGCGGCGAAGGCCGCCGCCTCCTCGTGGCGGAAGCCGGTCCAGTCGATGCCCTCGGTGGTCCGGATGGCGTCGGTGAGCGGGTTGAGCGCGTCGCCGACCACGCCGAAGACACGGCCGACACCGAGGTCCGCCAGCCCGTCGACGATCACCTGTGCGACGGTACGGGTCATGGGGTCTCCCTTCGCTGTGGACGTCGACCGGTTCACCGGAGCGTGAACCGGTCCGGATGGGCTGCCTTCCAGTCGCCTGCCCACGAGTCCGGAACCGATGCGGGGGACAGGAGCAGACCGGGTTCGAGCGGTTCGTACAGCTCGGCGTGGGACCGCACGGCGTCCGGTCCGACCCGGCGCAGCAGCATGCCGGGCCCCAGCTCCCGGGGACCGTCTGCGCCCATGGCGGCCATGAGTGCGAGGGCGCTCCGCACGGTCGCCTCCTGGAAGCGCCGGACCCGCTCCGCCTTGTCCTGGACGTCGAGGGCGCGGGCGCGCCGGCGGTCCTGGGTGGCGACCCCGACGGGACAGGTGTTGGTGTGGCAGCGCTGGGCCTGGACGCACCCGAGGGCGAACATCATGGCCCGGGCGGAGTTGGTGTAGTCGGCGCCCTGGATCAGCCGCTTGACGATGTCGCTCCCGGTGGCGATCTTGCCGGAGGCGCCGATCCGGATCCGGTCGCGCAGCCCGGTGCCGACGAGGGCCCGGTGCACCGTCGTCAGGCCCTCGGTGAGGGGCAGCCCGACGGCGTCCGCGAACTCCAGCGGGGCCGCGCCCGTGCCGCCCTCCGCCCCGTCGACGACGATGAAGTCGGGCGTGAGGTCCTCCTCCAGCATCGCCTTGCAGACGGCGAGGAAGTCGCGGCGCGCGCCCACGCACAGCTTGAAGCCGACCGGCTTGCCGCCGGAGAGCTCCCGCATCCGGCCGAGGAAGCGCACCAGCTCCCGGGGGGTCCGGTAGACGCGGTGGTACGGCGGGGAGATCACCGTGCGGCCCTCGGGGACGCCGCGGACGGCGGCGATCTCCGGGCCGACCTTGGAGCCGGGCAGCACGCCCCCGATGCCGGGCTTCGCGCCCTGGCTGATCTTCAGCAGGACGCAGGCGACCTGGTCGAGCGCGGCCTTCTCGGCGAACTGCCGCGGGTCGAAGCCGCCGTCCTCGGCACGGCAGCCGAAGTACCCGGTCCCGATCTCCCAGACGAGGTCGCCGCCGGGGGCGAGGTGGTGCTCCGACATCCCGCCCTCGCCGGTGTCGTGGGCGAAGCCGCCGCGCCGGGCGCCCTCGTTCAGGGCGCGGATCGCCCGGGCCGACAGGGAGCCGAAGCTCATCGCAGACACGTTGAGCAGGGCCATGTCGTAGGGCCGGGCGCAGTCGGGGCCGCCGATCCGGACCCGGGGCGGCTCGTCCGGCACCGGGCGCGGGGCCATGGAGGGGACCAGGTACTCGGTGCCCGTCCGGTCCAGCTCCAGCTCGGTGCCGAAGGGGTCCTCGGCGTCCGTCCCCTTCGCCCGCTCGTACACGATGGACCGGGTGTCCCGGTCGAAGGGCGCGCCGTCGACGTTCCCCTCGACGAAGTACTGCTGCACCTCGGGGCGGATCGCCTCCATCGCGAACCGCAGGTGCCCGAGGAGCGGATAGTTGCGCAGGATCGAGTGGCGCCGCTGGACGACGTCGTACGACGCGACCGCGGCGAGCAGCAGGGCGGGTCCGGCCGCGCACCACCACCACGGGGACACCAGGACGGCCGCGAGGCCGGTGGCGAGCGCGGCGAGGACGGGGCAGACCACGAGCAGTGACGTCACCATGGACGGTCGTCTGTCCCGGACGGGCGCGGTCAAGCGCGCGCGAGGCGAACGGGCGGGCGGGACCGGCGGGTCCGGGTCCGCCAGGTTTAGCGTGCGGGAGTCCGGCGAGACGATGCCCATGATTGCTTCGGAGAACAGCGGACGGAACCACTTTTCCCGGACCCGCCTCTGCGCCGTCCCGGACCACCCCGACCTGACGCGGGTGGGCGCCCCCGACGCGGACGAACGGTACGAGCCGGTCGCTCTCGGCGAACCGCGCGTCCTGCCCGCGCCGTTCGCCGACATGGCGCGCGCGGCCGCGTACTCAGCACGCGGCGCCGGGCGCGGCCTGTGGGCCGCCGCGCGTGCGCGGCGGGGCGTGACGGCCGGTGCCGCAGCCGGCACGGCTGCCGCGCTCGCCCTCGTGTACGGGTGGGGGCGCCGGGCCGGGCGCCTGGCCGCGCGCCGCGATCTCGGCCCGATGGCCCTCTTCTTCGAACGCCGCTGAGCGGGCGGGCCGTTCCCGCCCCCGTAGGAGGCCGGTGCGCGCGTGTACGCCGTCCGGCCGTCCCTCACCTTTCCGTCACCGTCCTCATGGAGGTCGATCCGCATGGTCCCCCTGCTTCTGGTACTGCTGCTCGCTCTGCTGCTCTTCGGCGCCGGCTTCGCCGTCAAGGCGCTGTGGTGGATCGCCGTCATCGTGCTCGTCGTGTGGCTGCTGGGCTTCGTGGCCCGGCCGAAGGGCGGCGCGGGCCGCTGGTACCGCTGGTAGGCGGCCCCGGCGGCCCCGGCGGCCCCGGCGGCCCCGGCGGCCCCGGCGGCCCCGGCGGCCCCGCGGCGCGCGCCCTTGGCGTGACCGGGCCCGGCACCTCCGTCAGGAGCGTACCGGGCCGTCGCATGCCTTCCGC
>NZ_JBSGIW010000158.1:0-9318 GCF_053605265.1 Streptomyces sp. NPDC003943
AAGCGGTGGATCACCAACGCCGGCGTGTCCGAGTACTACACCGTGATGGCCGTCACCGACCCCGACAAGCGCTCCAAGGGCATCTCCGCCTTCGTCGTGGAGAAGTCCGACGAGGGCGTGTCCTTCGGCGCGCCGGAGAAGAAGCTCGGCATCAAGGGCTCCCCGACCCGCGAGGTCTACCTCGACAACGTCCGCATCCCCGCCGACCGCATGATCGGCGAGGAGGGCACCGGCTTCGCCACCGCCATGAAGACCCTCGACCACACCCGCATCACCATCGCCGCCCAGGCCCTCGGCGTCGCCCAGGGCGCCCTCGACTACGCCAAGGGCTACGTCCGCGAGCGCAAGCAGTTCGGCAAGCCCATCGCCGACTTCCAGGGCGTGCAGTTCATGCTCGCCGACATGGCCATGAAGCTCGAAGCCGCCCGCCAGCTCACCTACGCCGCCGCCGCCAAGAGCGAGCGCGTCGACAGCGACCTGACGTTCTTCGGCGCCGCCGCCAAGTGCTACGCCTCCGACATCGCCATGGAAGTCACCACCGACGCCGTCCAGCTCCTCGGCGGCTACGGCTACACCCGCGACTACCCCGTCGAGCGCATGATGCGCGACGCCAAGATCACCCAGATCTACGAAGGCACCAACCAGGTCCAGCGCATCGTCATGGCCCGCAACCTCCCGTAGCGGCAGCCCGCAGCGTCAAGAGCTCCACCCCGCCGGCGGTACCGTGTGTCACGGGCCGCCGGCCCCTTGCTTTTCCGGGGCGGCCGGGCCCGCGTACCGCTCGACCCCAGTGAGGTCCCACGCATGACCGGTGAGTCCGCCCGGCTCCTCCCCGCGTCCGACACCCGGTTCCGCGGCGGCGTGCCGATCCTCGCGCTGCGCGGCGCGACCGTGCTCCTCGCCGTCGGCGCCGTCCTGATGATCGTCCGGCTGCCCTGGATCGGCGACCTGGGCGTGCACGCCGCCACCATAGAGCGGCTGCGGCACGACCTGCTCCACCCCGGCGACCCGATGGTCGACTCGCCCACCGACAGCCCGTACTACTCGCCGTGGACGGTCACCCTCGCCCTGTTCGCGAAGGCCACCGGACTCGGCACCTTCGACGTGCTGCGCTGCGCCGGCGTCGTCGGACTGCTCCTCCTCGCCACCGGCGTACGGCAGTTCGTCCGCACCCTCACCCGCCACCCGGCCGCGCCGCTGCTCGCCGCGCTGTGCCTGCTGCTCCTGTGGGGCGTGCGACCTCTCATCTGGAGCGGCTTCCTCGGCCTGACGTCGCTCTCGGCGAACCTCTCCTACCCGAGCACCTTCGCCACCGGCCTCGGCTTCCACTTCCTCGCGCTGCTCACGTACGCCCTGCGCCGCCCCGGCACCTCCGTCGCCGCGTACGCCGGACTGGGCGTGCTGTGGGCCGTCCTGATGCTCAGTCACCAGTTCACGGGCGTGGTCTTCACCTTCGGTGTGGCCGGCGTCCTCGTCGCGGCGCGCGTCCCGGCCCGCCGGGCCCTCGTTCTCGGCCTGGGCGCCGCGCTCGTCACCGGGCTCGCGCTGCTCGCCGTATGGCCGTACTACTCGTTCTTCTCGCTGCTCGGCACCGGCGGCCTGGAGAAGATCCACCGGCCCCTCTACCGGCACCTGCCGTCGCTCTTCACCCTCGTCCTGCCGCTCGGCGCGCTCGCGCTCGCCCTGCGGTGGCGCCGGGACCGCCGCGACCCGCTGGTGGTGTGGTGTGCGCTCGGCCTGGCGACGGTCGTCGCGGGCGGACTGCTCGGCAAGTGGTCGCTCGGCCGCACCGAGCCCGCCGCGCTGATGCCGGCGCAGATCGCCGTCGCGCTGTGCGTCCTGGAGGAGAGCGGCCGGCGCTGGTTCCGTACGGGCTTCGGCGCCGTCCTCGGCGCGGCCCTGGCGGCCGGCGTCTGGGCCCAGCGCGACGCCGTGACCTTCGTCGTGCCCGCCGCCGCGCTGCCCGCCGCCGTCACCGACGACGCCTGGCCGGTCTGGCGTCCGGTGGGCTGGGCGATGCGGGACGCGGCGTACGGCGACGTCTTCCTGACCGGCGACCGGCGGGCCGCCGTCACCCTCCCCGCCTACGGCGGCTACACGGTCGCGCCCGGCTACCCGGACTTCTTCCTGCCGGACGAGAAGCGCCGCGTCGCCGACGCCGAGCGCTACTTCGCGCCCGGCACCCCGCGCGCCGAACGTCTCGCCGTGCTGCGCCGCTACCACGTGCGCTGGGTGCTCCAGCGGCCCTCGCGCGGCGGGCTGCCGGCCGGGGACCCGGCGCTGCGGGAGGCGGAGCGGGGCCCGGACGGCCGGGTGCTCTACGAGGTGGTGAGCCCGTAGGCACCAGCGGCCGGACATGGGACGGCGCCCTCGCACCGTTGCGAGGGCGCCGTCGTCATGTGTCGTGTGACCAGTGAGAACCGGCGGGGACTAGTTGTCCGTCACCTGGATGGTGGCGTTCTCGTCGCCGCAACCGCCGGTCTTGCCCTCGTGGGTGGCGTCGCCCGAGTACGTGACCTGCCACAGGTACGGCATGGCGTTGTCGTTGGAGGAGTCCACCCAGAAGCTGGTGTTGTTGGTCGACGCCTTGCCGGCGCCGTCCAGGGCCACCGACTGCTGGAACTTGATCGGACCCTGACACTGGGTGTCACCGGGGCCGTACAGCTTGAACGTGACGGTTCCGGTCGGCGTGCCGCCGGACGAGGCGCTGACCGTGGCGCTGTCCTGCGGGTACATGTACGGCGCCGTGTGGAGCTCCGAGGCGGCCTTGACGACCTCCAGCGGCTCGGACGCGCAGTCGCTCGTCGCGGACTCGTTGTTGGCGTCGCCGGAGTAGCGGGCCTGCCACCAGAAGGTGCCGATCGTGGGGAACGTCAGCGTGTTCGAGTCGGGGACCACTCCGTTGGTGACCGCCACCGTGCCGGCGGAACGGGCGCCCTGCGTGCAGGCCATGTCGGAGTACACGGTGTAGGTGACCGTGCCGCCCGCGGCGGGAGTGTGGTTGGTGAGCGTCGCCGAGTCGTGCACCTGGCCGCCGATCACGACCTGGTCGGCGGAGAGGTCCGTGGTGATCGCAGGCTGGATCTTGTTGATCCGGGTCGACTCGTTGGCGTCACCGCAGGAGGTGGTGGAGCCGGTGTTGTTCGCGTCACCGCTGTAGGAGGCGATCCAGTAGTACGTGCCGACGGCGGTGGGCGTGAACGCCGGGTCCGTGGTGTAGTCGCCGTTACCGTTCACGGTCTCCGTGTCGGTGAAGGCCGGCGTGCCGCTGCACTGGGCGTTGTTGAACGCGGTGAAGGTGATCGTGCCGGTCGGGTTGACCCCGCCGCCGAGGTGGGCGGTGTCGGTGATCTGGCTGCCGATCGTCGCACTCGTCGTCGCGGTGGTCGTCAGCGACGTGCAGTTGGTGATGTTGACCCGCTCGGGGGCGATGAAGTCCTTCAGCTCGGCGGTGAACGAGTCCGAGGAGCGGCTCTTCACATAGGCCGAGCCGAACGTCCGGCAGGACGTCCCGGGCGGGAAGATCGCGTTGAAGGAGATCGCCGCCTCACCGAAGGTGAACGGGTCAAGCGAGCCGAGACCGGTGGGAACGGCGCCGCCGGCCTCGTTGGAGGGGATCGTGGAGGTGTTGACCGAGCCCAGCGCGTTCGGGTTCGCGCCGCCGCTGATGACGGTCGGGGAGCCCCACGACGAGCCGCCCCAGTTGCGGATCGAGATGGTGGGAACCGTACCGCCCTTGGACAGGTCGTAGGTGATCAGCTTGTCGCCCGAGGTGCGGACCGGGGTGGCGGTCTCGGTGGACCCGTTGTTCGCGCAGTTCGTCGGCGAGGCCATCGGGTCGCAGAACTTCTGGTTGAGCTCGAAGTCCATGTTCGTGGTGCCCTGCGGGCTGTTCACGCGCTGCCAGAACAGTTCCAGGAACTTCGGCGTCGTGTTCGTCTCCGTGTAGACGCCGAAGGTCAGCAGGTCACTCTTGTTGGGCGGGATGGAGCCGGTCACGATCGTCGGGTTCGCGTCGTTCTCCGACGTGCCCTGGCCGAACGAGTCGTCGCTGGATCCGCTCGGCTTGTCGCGCTTCGGCGTGATGCGCAGAGGGGTGCCGGTGCCGCCGGTCAGCCAGTCGATGCAGGTGGCCGCCGAGCCGTCCACCTTCAGGTTGGCGTTGGTGTCGATCTCGAAGTGGCTGCCGTCCAGCACATGGTCTGTCGAACACAGCGGCTGCGCCGCCGCCATCGCCTGAGCCAGCGACGCCGGCACACTGAACGCGCCGGCGAGGGATACGGCCAAGAGCGCCGCCCCCAGGGGGCGCCTCAGCAGTACGGGTCTGGTCACTACGAACGCTCCTCAATGCTGCGAGGTGGGTATGCGCCCACGCCCAGATGAGGGGGTGGCACGCGAACCAGGAACGTAGCGGTGCATTCTCGGACATGGCGGAAAAAGTGTGCGACTCGCCGTCGCCGCCCCTTCCGGACGCGGCAGAAGAGTGGCGACGGCGTCCGAAAGGGGTAGCCGGGGCAGCCCGTACGGCGCGACGGCTGTGGGTCAGCGGTTCGAGGTGACCGTGACCGGCTCGTCGTTCCGGATCTGCTCGACGAGCTGCTTCACCTTCGGCTGGTCCCAGCGCAGCGAGTTCTGCGGGGCGGTGCCGTTGATCGGCATGTTCATCGACTTGCCCTCGCCGCTGCTGATGCCCTTCATCGCGAAGAACATCTGCGCCAGGTCGTACAGCGACATGTCCTTGTCCACGATCAGCGTGTCCAGGCCCGCGCCCAGCGTCGGGTACAGCTTGAACGGGTTGAGGATCGTGCCCGGCGTCGCCGCCTGGCTGGCCAGCGCCGACAGGAACTTCTGCTGGTTCTTGGTGCGCTGGAGGTCCGACTCGGCGAACGCGTAGCGGGTGCGGACGAAGGCCAGCGCCTGCTCGCCGTTGAGGGTCTGGGTGCCGGCCTGGAAGTCGGCGCCGGACTTCTTGTCCTTGAAGCCCTTCTCGATGTTCAGCTCCACACCGCCGAGCGCGTCCACGATGTTCGCGAAGCCGGCGAAGCCGATCTCCGCGTAGTGGTCGATGCGCAGGCCGGTGTTGAACTCGACGGTGCGGACCAGCAGCTCCGGGCCGTCCATCGCATAGGCCGCGTTCAGCTTGGAGCCGCCGCGCTCGGAGTACTTCTTGCCGGACTCCGAGCCGACGAACGACGGGATCGTCACCCAGGAGTCACGCGGCAGCGAGACCATCGTGTTCCCGCTGGAGCAGGCCGCGAGGATGATCATCGAGTCGGTCCGCTTGCCTTCGGCGGAGCCGGTGTGCAGCTTCTTCTTCTGCTCGTCCGTCATGCCCTCACGGCTGTCGGAACCGACGATCAGATACGTGGTGCAGTCGCCCTCCGACGGGCGCTCGATGACCTTCGAGAGGTCGACCTCGTTCCGCATCCGCGAGCTGGCCCAGGCGTACGTGCCGGCGCCCCAGCCGATGACGGCGACGACGAGCACGATCGAGCCGATCTTGAGCCGGCGGCCCCAGTTCGGCGCGGGCCGGCCGGGCGCCGGGCGCGGCGAGTACTGCGGCGGTACGGTGCCTCCGCCGTGACCGCCCCGGCCGGGGCCCTGCGGGGCTCCGTACACCTGGCCGTCGCTGTAACCGGAGTCGTAGCCGGTGCCCTGCGCCTGCGTGAAGCTCGGGTTGTAGCCCTCGTCGTAACCCTGGTCGTACCCCTGGCCCTGGCCGTACTGCTGCTGCCGCTGCTGCCGGTAGGGCTGCTGCGGCTGCTGCGGGGGGACCTGCGGGCGCTGCACGTGGCGCATCCGGCGAGGTCCCTCGGGCTGGGCGTCGGGCCAGTCATTCATGCGGACAGTGTGCCGTCCGGCCCGGCCGGGCCGACAGGGCGGGTGGGGAATCGGGGCGGCGCCGTTGCCAAGCTGATGCAAAACGGACCGCCCCGGGACCGCTGCCCAGGCCGGGCATAAGGTAGAGGGCATGACAGATCAGGGCGACATCCCGGGCAAGCCCACATCGGCCTCGCGCACCACCCTCAGCCACATCATGACCAGCCACGACACCAACCTCCTCGGTACCGTGCACGGCGGCGTGATCATGAAGCTGGTGGACGACGCGGCGGGCGCGGTCGCCGGCCGGCACTCGGGCGGCCCGGCCGTCACCGCCTCCATGGACGAGATGGCCTTCCTCGAGCCGGTCCGGGTCGGTGACCTGCTGCACGTGAAGGCCCAGGTCAACTGGACCGGCCGGTCCTCGATGGAGGTCGGCGTCCGGGTCATGGCCGAGCGCTGGAACGAGTCCACGCCCGCGACCCAGGTCGGCTCCGCCTACCTCGTCTTCGCCGCCGTCGACGCCGACGGCAAGCCCCGCCCGGTCCCCCCGGTCATCCCGGAGACGGAACGCGACAAGCGCCGCTACCAGGAAGCCCAGATCCGCCGCACCCACCGCCTGGCCCGCCGCCGCGCGATCAGGGAACTGCGCGAGCAGCGCAAGGCCGAGGGCTACGAGGACTAGGCGTCGCCTTTTCGTTTTTGTGGGCATACGTTCCGGCGGGGCGGAACGGGTGGGCACAACGGAACGGCGCCCTTGGCGGCGACTCCGCCCCTTGTGCTCGGGCCTCCGTCCCGGCTACGGGCACACCACCTGGTCGCCCCGCACCGCCTCGAACTGCCCCGTCTCCGCGTCCCGCGCCCGCACCGGCGTCACGCCCTTGAAGTCCGCGCCCACCGTCACCTTCAGCGTGCCGCCCTGCCCCGCCACCGGCCGCAGCTCGGCGCCCGGCAGGGCCGCCGCCAGGGACTTCGCCGAGCGGTCCCAGCCGGGGTCGTACTCGATGACCGTCCGGGCCTGCTCCCGGCCGCCCGCGCCGGTCCGCGGCGCCCGGGTCGTGTCGAAGCCCGTGCCGCGCAGCGCCGTGTCGACGCGCCCGCCGAGCCCGTCCGTACGCGTCCCGTTGTAGACCTGGACGCGGACCGTCTTCGGCGCGACGTCGACGTCGGCCGGCCGCGGCCCCTTCGGCGCGGCGGGCCGGGCCGGGGCGAGGGGCCGGTCGTCGCGCAGCGACTGGAAGAGCTTCTGCGCCTTCGCCGCGTCCCACTTCACGGTCGAGCCGATGCCCTTCACCGGGAAGCTCATCTCGCCGATCGGCACCGACACGAACTCCGACGACGCCGGCGAGAACCCGTGCATCGCCTTCGCGAGCGTCAGCATCTGCTCCGTACCGAAGCCCTGGTCGGCCCGCACCGAGCTCAGCATGCTCGTCGCGACCTCCCGGAACCGCACCGGGTTGAGCAGCACCCCGCCGCTCGTGACCCGGTCGATCAGCGCCGCCAGGAACTTCTGCTGGCGCTGCATGCGCCCGATGTCGGCGGCGCCGTCGACATGGCGGGAGCGCACGTACTGCAGCGCCTGTCCGCCGTCCAGCTCGTGCGGCCCGGCGGGCAGGTCGAGGCCGGTGTAGGAGTCCTTGAGCGGCTTGGTGGTGCAGATCTGCACGCCGCCGACCGCGTCGACGGTCCGCATGAAGCTGGTGAAGTCGACCTCCAGATAGTGGTCGATCTTCACCCCGGTCATCGACTCGACCGTCCGCACGGTCAGTCCCGGCCCGCCCTCCGCGTACGCCGCGTTCAGCTTCACCGGGTGCGCCCGGTGGTGCTCCCCGGAGTTGAGGTCGGTGTGCTCGGGCATCTCGGCGTACGAGTCGCGCGGCAGCGAGACGACGCTGGCCCGCTCCCGGTCCTCGGAGATGTGGACGAGCATGATGGTGTCCGTGCAGTGGCAGGGCGCGCCGCCGAGCCGGTACTTCCGCCGCTCCTCCTCGGTGATCTTGTCGCGCCCGTCCGTGCCGACCAGCAGCACGTTCATCCCGTGCCCGGCCTGCGGGCGGTTCTTCATGTCCTTGAACGGGTCGATCCGGGTGATGCCGGTGTCCAGGCTGGTCACCACCGCGTGCCCGATGCCCCCGGCGGCGAGCACGACCACGGAGAGCGTGGTCGCCATCCGCATCCCCCACCGGGTCCGTCTGCGGTGCCGCGGCCGCCGGCGGACCGGCGCGGCGGCCGGTACGGGTCGGGCGACGGGCCGCGGACGTGGCGTGCGGGGCGGGCGGGGCGGTGTGGGCACCGGGGGACACCTCCGCGGGTGGGACAGGGAAGACCGTGAGCACGGTAGGCCCATACGACGATCGCAAGGCCGCGTGACCCGGACGGCGCGCGCCCGTGTCCCCCGTTCGCGGTAACGTGGCGGGCGATTCTGCTATCTCCCGGGGGACGACCCCCGGACCCCCGAGGAACATATGCAGCCGCCTGTCTCTGTGATCATGCCGGTCCTCGATGAGGAGCGGCACCTGCGCAACTCGGTCCGCCACATCCTGGAGCAGGAGTACGACGGCGAGATGGAGGTGGTGATCGCGCTCGGCCCGTCCAAGGACCGCACCGACGAGATCGCCGCCGAGCTCGTACGCGAGGACCCCCGTGTCCACACCGTGCCGAACCCCACCGGCCGCACCCCGGCCGCCCTCAACGCGGCGATCAAGGCATCCCGCCACCCGATCGTGGTCCGCGTCGACGGCCACGGCATGCTGTCGCCCAACTACATCGCGACCGCCGTCCGCCTCCTGGAGGAGACGGGCGCGATGAACGTCGGCGGCATCATGCACGCGGAGGGCGAGAACGCCTGGGAGGAGGCCGTCGCCGCCGCGATGACCTCGAAGATCGGCGTCGGCAACGCGGCCTTCCACACCGGCGGCCAGGCGGGCCCGGCGGAGACCGTCTACCTGGGCGTGTTCCGGCGCGAGGCGCTCGAGCAGCAGGGCGGCTACAACGTCGAGTTCATCCGCGCCCAGGACTGGGAGCTGAACTTCCGCATCCGCGAGGCCGGCGGCCTGATCTGGTTCTCGCCGGAGCTGCGCGTGCAGTACCGGCCGCGGCCGAGCGTCCGCGCGCTCGCCAAGCAGTACAAGGACTACGGCCGCTGGCGTCATGTGGTCGCCCGCTACCACGAGGGCTCCATCAACCTGCGCTACCTGGCGCCGCCGACCGCCGTCTGCGCGATCGCCGCGGGCCTCGTCGTCGGCGCCACGCTCACCCCGCTCGGCTTCGTGATCCCGGCCGGGTACCTCGCCGCGATCGTCGCGGGCTCGATCCCGGCCGGCAAGGGCCTCTCGCTCAAGGCGCGCCTGCAGATCCCGGTGGCGCTGGCGACCATGCACATGTCGTGGGGCTTCGGCTTCCTGACCAGCCAGCTCTCGCCGGAGGCGAAGTAGTACTTGTTGACCGAGCGGTAGTTGCGCAGGAAGTCCGCCTCGCCGAGCACCAGGCCCCGCGGCA
>NZ_JBSGIW010000159.1:0-9076 GCF_053605265.1 Streptomyces sp. NPDC003943
CTCCACCTTGACCAACCCCCCGACCAGGGCCAGCGGGGAGGTGCGCCGGCGCACCTCCCCGCTGCCCTTCGTCATCGGCTCACATGTCGGCTCACATGTCGGGTGAGGGCGTCAGGACCGCGAAGGGAGCGCCGAACGGGTCCGCGAACCAGCCGATGCGGCCCACCTTCGGCACGTCCGCCGGCGCCATCAGGACCGAGCCGCCGCTCTCCTGCACCGACGCGGAGGTCGCGTCCGCGTCCTCCACCATGAAGTACGGGATCCAGCGCGACTTGTCCGCCCCCGGCTGCAGCGGAGCCGCGCCGCCGAACGAGGCGTCCTTCAGGTCGCCCTCGGCCGTCGAGATCACCCGGTACGTCATGCCGGGCGCCTCCATCTCCTCCCAGCGCCAGCCGAACAGCCCCTGGTAGAAGCCGAGCGCGGCCTCCGGGTCCGGGACGTGCAGCTCGGCCCAGAGCAGGGTGTTGGGCGAGGAGGTGCGCTCCAGGCCCCGCACCGTGCCGGGCTGCCAGACGGCGAACTCGGCACCGGCCGGGTCGGTCAGCGCCGCCATCCGCCCGGCGTCCATCACGTCCATGGCCGCCAGCCGGACCGTGCCGCCGCCCTGCTCCGTCGCCCGGGCGGTCGCCTCGGCGTCCGGGGTCTGGAAGTAGACGGTCCAGGCGCTGCTCGCGCCCTCGCCGAGCGGCCCGAGCGCGGCGACCGTCTTGCCGTCCTGCTGGAAGAAGCCGTAGCCGCCCGCGTCGGGGCCGGCCGTGGCGAAGTCCCAGCCGAAGACGCGGCCGTAGAACTCGGCGGCGGCGTTGATGTCGGGGCTGCCGAGGTCCAGCCAGTCGGGTGAGCCCTTGGTGAAGTCCGTACCGAGCATGGAGGGTGTCCCGTCCTTCCGGGGTGAAGGTCGTGCGGGGAGGCCGTGTCGTGACGGCGGATGGCCGGGTTCCGGCCACCATGGCCGATCCTCACCCTCGCGCGCGCCCCGCGCAGCCCCGGCGCCCGGCTTTCATCCGCACGGCCCAGCCCGCCGCTGCTCCGGGCCGGCACGGTTGACAGACGAAGTTGCCGTTTCCGCAAATGGGGAAGGTGACTGAAGAAGAACGTGAAGGCCGTGACGACCGCATCGACGAGGTGCTCGGCGAGGTCGGCCCCCGGCTCCGCCGCATCCGCCGCGAGCGCGGTGCGACCCTGGCCGAGCTCTCCGCCTCCACCGGCATCTCGGTGAGCACCCTGTCCCGTCTGGAGTCCGGCCGGCGCAGGCCCAGCCTGGAGCTGCTGCTGCCGATCGCGCGGGCCCACCAGGTCCCGCTCGACGAGCTGGTGGGCGCGCCGCCGGTGGGCGATCCGCGGGTGAGGGCGAAGCCGATCGTCCGGGACGGCCGCACCCTGTACCCGCTCACCCGCCAGCCCGGCGGCCTCCAGGCCTACAAGGTGGTCCAGGAGCCGGGCTCCGAAGTGCCCGATCCCCGGGTGCACGAGGGGTACGAGTGGCTGTACGTGCTCTCCGGGCGGCTGCGGCTCGTCCTCGGCGAGCACGACGTGGTGCTCGGGCCCGGCGAGGCGGCCGAGTTCGACACCCGCGTCCCGCACTGGTTCGGGTCGGCGGGGGAGCGGCGGGTGGAGTTCCTGAGCCTGTTCGGGCCGCAGGGCGAGCGCATGCACGTACGGGCGCGCCCGAAGAGCTCACAGAGCTCGCGGAGCGCCAAGAAGTCCTGAGCGCCTGGTTCCGTTGGGCCAAGCGACCGCTTAGTATGCGGTCACCGGCGCGGTACCGACCGCGCGGTACGGAACGGATCACGAAGGCAGCTGGAGGCGTCCGCATGCAGGCATGGCGAGTGCACGAGAACGGCGAGCCCGGCGAGGTGATGCAGCGCGACGACACCGACCGGCCCGTGCCCGGACCCGGCCAGGTGCTCCTGAAGGTCCGCGCCACCGGCCTCAACTTCCCCGACGCGCTGCTCTGCCGGGGGCAGTACCAGGTGCGGCCCCCGCTGCCCTTCACCCCCGGCGTCGAGATCTGCGGCGAGACCGAGGACGGCCGCCGGGTCATCGCCACCCCCGCCCTCCCGTACGGCGGCCTCGCCGAGTACGCCGTCGCCGACGAGGCGGCGCTGCTCCCCGCCCCCGAGGCGCTCGACGACGCCGAGGCCGCCGCCCTCCACATCGGCTACCAGACCGGCTGGTTCGGCCTGCACCGCAGGGCCGCCCTGAAGGAGGGCGAGACGCTGCTCGTGCACGCCGCCGCGGGCGGGGTCGGCAGCGCCGCCGTCCAGCTCGGCAAGGCGGCCGGCGCCACCGTCATCGGTGTCGTCGGCGGCGCGGACAAGGCCGCCGTCGCCCGCGAACTCGGCTGCGACACGGTCGTCGACCGGCACGCCGAGGACGTCGTCGCCGCCGTCAAGGAGGCCACCGGCGGCCGCGGCGCCGACGTGATCTACGACCCGGTGGGCGGCGCCGCCTACCAGCAGTCCGCCAAGCTCGTCGCCTTCGAGGGCCGGATCGTGGTCGTCGGCTTCGCCAGCGGCACCATCCCCGCTCCCGCCCTCAACCACGCCCTCGTGAAGAACTACTCGATCATGGGCCTCCACTGGGGCCTCTACAACCTCAAGGACCCGGCCGCCGTACTGCGCTGCCACGAGACCCTCACCGCACTCGCCGCCAAGGGCCTGATCAAGCCGTACGTGAGCGAGCGCGTCCCCTTCGCCGCCGCCGCCGACGCCGTGCAGCGGCTCGCCGAGGGCCGCACCACCGGCCGGCTCGTCGTCCTCCCGGAAGGAGCCCGCGCATGACGGCACACCGCCCCGACGCGGCCGAACTCGTCGAGCGCACCCGCCGGCTGCTCGCCGACCATCCGCCGGCCACCACCGACCGCGCCGACTTCCTGCGCGCCCGCTTCGACGCCGGACTCGCCTGGGTGCACTACCCGGCCGGCCTCGGCGGGCTCGACGCCCCGCGCGCCCTGCAGGCCGTCGTCGACGCCGAACTCGCCGCCGCCGGCGCCCCCGACAACGACCCCCGCCGGATCGGCATCGGCCTCGGCATGGCCGCCCCGACCCTCCTCGCGTACGGCTCCGAGGAGGTCAAGGAGCGCTTCCTGAAGCCGCTGTGGGTCGGCGAGGAGGTGTGGTGCCAGCTCTTCAGCGAGCCCGGCGCCGGCTCCGACCTGGCGGCCCTCGGCACCCGCGCCGTGCGCGACGGGGACGACTGGGTGGTCAACGGGCAGAAGGTGTGGACCTCCAGCGCCCATGTGGCCCGCTGGGCCATCCTCATCGCCCGCACCGACCCCGACCTGCCCAAGCACCGCGGCATCACCTACTTCGTCTGCGACATGACCGACCCGGGCGTCGAGGTCCGGCCGCTGCGCCAGATCACCGGCGAGGCCGAGTTCAACGAGGTCTTCCTCACCGACGTCCGCATCCCCGACGCCCACCGCCTCGGCGACGTCGGCGACGGCTGGCGGGTCGCCCAGACCACCCTCATGAACGAGCGCGTCTCCATCGGCGGCGCCCGCATCCCGCGCGAGGGCGGCATGATCGGCAAGGCCGCCGGCACCTGGCGCGCCCGCCCCGAGCTGCGCACCCACGACCTGCACCGCCGGCTGCTCGACCTGTGGGTCGACGCCGAGGTCGCCCGGCTCACCGGCGAACGGCTGCGCCAGCAGCTCGTCGCCGGCCAGCCCGGACCCGAGGGCAGCGCCATGAAGCTCGGCTTCGCCCGGCTCAACCAGGCCATCAGCGCCCTGGAGGTCGAACTCCTCGGCGACGAGGGTCTGTTGTACGGGGAGTGGGCGATGGTCCGGCCCGACCTGGTCGACTTCACCGGCCGCGACGCCGGCTACCGCTATCTGCGCGCCAAGGGCAACTCGATCGAGGGCGGCACGACCGAGGTGCTGCTCAACATCGTGGCCGAGCGGGTCCTCGGCCTGCCCCCGGAGCCGCGCAACGACAAGGACGTCGCCTGGAAGGACCTCGCCCGATGACCGAGACGCCCGAGACGGCCCGGCCGGCCTCCGCCCAGCTGGACCTCCTCTACTCCGAGGCGGAGGACGACCTGCGTGCCGCCGTCCGCTCGCTGCTCGCCGACCGGGCCGACGCGCAGAAGGTGCTCGGCCGCATCGAGCAGCCGAGCCCGTACGTCCCCGGTCTGTGGGACGCCCTCGCGGGTGGCATCGGCGCCGCCGGGCTGCTCGTTCCCGAGAAGCTGGGCGGTCAGGGCGCGAGCCACCGCGAGGCGGCCGTGGTCCTGGAGGAGCTGGGCCGGGCGGTGACCCCGGCGCCGTACCTCACCAGCGCCGTCGTGGCCACCGAGACCCTGCTCGCGCTCGGCGCCGAGTCCGGTGCGGGGACCGGTCCCGTGACCGAGCTGCTCGGCGCGCTCGCCGGCGGAGCGACGGTCGCCGTCCTCGTCGTGCCGCTCTCCACCGCGCCGGGCGCCGACCCGGTGATCGACGGGCCCGTGCCCGCCGTCGCGGACGCGGCCGCCGCCGACGTCCTCCTCGTGCCGCGCGCCGACGGTCTGTACGCCGTCCCGGCGGCGGACGCGCGGATCACGCCGCAGGTCCCGCTGGACCTCACCCGACCGCTCGCCGTCGTCGATGCCCGCGGCGCCGCGGGCACCCGGCTCGCCGGCGCGGACTCCGCCTCGGCGGCGGTGCGGCGCGGGCTGCTCGCGGGCGCCGGACTGCTCGCCTCCGAGCAGCTCGGGCTCGCCGAGTGGTGCCTGGAGGAGACCGTCCGGCACACCAGGGAGCGCCACCAGTTCAACCGCCCGATCGGCTCCTTCCAGGCGCTCAAGCACCGGATGGCCCAGCTGTGGCTGGAACTCGTCGGCGCCAGGGCCGCGGCCCGCGCCGCCGCCGACGCGCTCGCGACCGGGGCCGATGACGCCGAGCTGACCGTGGCCGTCGCCCAGGCGTACTGCTCCAAGGTCGCCGTGCACGCCGCCGAGGAGTGCGTCCAGCTGCACGGCGGCATCGGGATGACCTGGGAGCACCCCGCGCACCTGGCGCTCAAGCGGGCCAAGTCGGACCAGACGGCGCTGGGTTCGGCCGGCCGGCACCAGGACGTGATCGCGGAGCTGATGGACCTGCCCGCACCGCGGTAAGGGGCCGACTGCGTCCACACCCCTCTACATGCTGTTTAATTGCGAGTCGTTCGCAATAACAGTTGATCTTCAAGAGGGGTGTGGACGTCTTGGCCGCCCGTACCATCCGCCGCGCGACCGCCGCGATACTCACCGGGGCCGTGGCCCTCACCGCGGCGGCCTGCTCGACCCCAGGCGGCGGCGCCGCGGGCGCCGCCGGAGCCGAGGACTCCGCGGTCGTCGGCATCGCCTACGAACCCGAGACCCTCAGCCCCCTGCTCGGCTACGGCAAGGACGGCAACTCCAAGATCTTCGACGGGCTGCTCGCCTTCGACGCCGGCATGAAGCTCCGGCCCGCCCTCGCCGCCGCGCTGCCGACGGTCAGCGCCGACGGCCTCACGTACACCTACAAGCTCCGCAAGGGCGTGCGGTTCAGCGACGGCCGGCCCTTCACCGCCAAGGACGTCGTCTTCACGTACACGACGATCCTCGACCCGAAGACCAACAACGCCTCCCGCACCGAGCTCGACGCCCTGCGGGACGTCCGGGCCGTCGGCGACGACACCGTCGTCTTCACGCTCAAGTACCCCTACGCGCCCTTCGCCGAGCGCACCGTCCTCGCCATCGCCCCCGAGCACATCGCGGGCCGGCAGGACGTCAACACCGGCCCGTTCACCACGAAGCCCGTCGGCACCGGCCCGTACGTCCTCACCGGCTGGTCCAGGGGCGAGAAGCTCACCTTCACCGCCAACGAGCACTACTGGGGCGGCGCACCCGCCGTGAAGAGGTTCACCATGGCCGTCGTCAAGGACGACGACGTCCGCGCCACCCGGCTGCGCGCCGGAGACCTCGACGCCGCCGTCCTGCCGCCCGCCCTCGCCGCCGGGTTCAAGGGCGACAAGGACCGGCGGACGTACACGGCGACGACCTACGACTACCGGACCGTCACCCTGCCCAGCCACAACCGGGTCGCCGGCGATCCCGCGATCCGGCGCGCCCTCGACCTCGCCGTCGACCGGCAGGCCATGGTCGACCGGATCCTCGACGGCGCCGGCAAGCCCGCCTACGGACCCGTCCCCACCGACAGCCCCTGGTTCGCCAGGGGCACCGAACGCCGCCACGACCTCGCCGGCGCCCGGAAGATCCTCGACGAGGCCGGGTGGAAGCCCGGCCCCGACGGCGTCCGTGTCAAGAACGGCGTCCGCGCCGCCTTCCCGCTCTGGTACCTCTCCGGCGACAAGCTCCGCCAGGACCACGCCCTCGCCTACGCCTCCGACGCCAAGAAGGCCGGCATCGCCCTCACCACCCAGGCCGGCCCCTGGGAGGTCATCGAACCCCGCATGAGGACCGACGCCGTCCTCGCCGGCGGCGGCTCGCCCGGCGACCCCGACTTCGACCAGTACCCGCTGCTCAAGTCCTCCCTCGCCGGCGACGGCTTCAACAACATGGCCCAGTACGCCAGTCCGGTCGTCGACCGCGCCCTGGAGGACGGCCGCCGCACCGACGACCCCGCGAAGCGCCGAGCCGCGTACGAAACCATCCAGCGCGAACTGGCCAAGAACCCCGGCTACACCTTCCTCACCCACGTCGACCACGTCTACGTCGTCGCCGACCGCTGGGACGGACTCTCCACCCAGGTCGAGCCGCACGAGCACGGCCTCGGCTCCGGCCCGTGGTGGAACGTCGAGGACTGGAAGCCGAAGAAGTGAGCCGCGCCCTCCCGCTCCGCGCCCTCCCGCTCCGCGCCATGGCGCGGATGACGGGACGGCGCGCGCTCGCCGCCGTCCCCGTCCTCCTCGCCGTCACCCTCGCGGTCTTCGCCGTCGCCGCCGCCTCCCCCTTCGACCCCGTCAAGGCGTACGCCGGCACCGCCGGACTCACCGCCGCACAGGCCGACCTCGACCGGCTCCGCGCCAACCTCGGCGCCGACCGGCCCTGGTTCACCCGCTGGTGGGACTGGGTCGCCCACGCCGTACGCGGCGATCTCGGCGACTCCACCGTCATGCGGCAGCCCGTCGCCGACGTCATCACCGAACGCCTCGGCTGGTCCGTCCTGCTCGCCACCACCGCCTTCCTCGTCGCCGTCACCCTCGGCACCGCCCTCGGCGTCCTCGCCGGCCGCCGCCGCGGCGGACTGATCGACCGGGCCGCCGGATCCGCCGCGTACACCCTCGAAGCCGCCCCCGCCTACTGGCTCGGCCTGCTCGCCGTCTGGTTCCTCGCCCTCCGGCTCCGCGTGCTCCCGGCCGGCGGACTCACCGACACCGCGAGCACCACCGTCACCGCCGGCCAGGTCGCCACCCACCTCGTGCTGCCCGCACTCGTCCTCGGCGTCTCCCAACTGCCCTGGTTCTTCCTGTACGTGAGACAGGGCGTCGGCGACGCCCTGGAAGAGGACCCGGTGCGCGGCGCCCGCGCCCGCGGCCTCGCCGAACGCACCGTCCTCACCGGCCACGCCCTGCGCTCCGGCATGCTCCCCGTGCTCACCCTCGTCGGCTCCCGCGTGCCCGAACTCATCACCGGAGCCCTCCTCGTGGAGACCGTCTTCAGCTGGCCCGGCATCGCCGCCGCCACCGTCCAGGCCGCCGTCTCCGTCGACTTCCCGCTGCTCGCCGCGCTCACCGTGCTCGCCACCGCAGCCGTGCTGCTCGGCAACCTCCTCTCCGACCTGCTGTACGGGCTCGCCGACCCCCGGGTGGGCTTCGATGGCTGACCCGCGCACCCGCCGCCTCCGGCTGTGGACCTCCGCCCTGACCGCCGGCGGCCTCGCCCTCGCCGTCCTCCTCGTGCCGCCGCTCGTCCCGCTCGACGAACAGGCCGTCGACCTGGGGCGCAAGCTCCTGCCACCCTCGTGGGAGCACCCCTTCGGCACCGACGACCTCGGCCGCGACCTGTTGCTCCGCTGCGTCCACGGGCTGCGCGTCTCGCTGCTCGTCGGCCTGGTCGCCGCCCTCGCCGCCACCGTCGTCGGCACCGCGGTGGGCGCAGGGGCCGGCGCGCTCGGCGGCCGCACCGACCGGCTCGTCATGCGCGTCGTCGACGGCTTCTCGTCCGTGCCGCACCTGCTGCTCGGCATCTTCGTCGTCGCCATGTTCCGGCCCGGCGTCTGGCCGGTGATCGTCTCCGTGGCGCTCACCCACTGGCTGTCCACCGCCCGGATCGTCCGCTCCGAGGTCCTCTCGCTGCGCTCCCGGCCCTTCGTCGACGCCGCGATCTCCGGCGGCGCGTCCCGGTGGCGGATCGCCGTCCGGCACCTGCTGCCCGCCGTGCTGCCGCAGGCCGGACTCGCCGCCGTGCTGATGGTCCCGCACGCGATGTGGCACGAGTCCGCCCTCTCCTTCCTCGGCCTCGGCCTCCCCAGCCACCGGGCCAGCCTCGGCAACCTGGTCCAGAACGCCCGCTCCTCCCTCCTCGCCGGCGCCTGGTGGCCCACCCTCTTCCCAGGCCTCCTGCTGATCGTCCCGACCCTCGCCCTCGCCGGCCTCGCCGGCATCTGGCGCGACCGCCTCCATCCCCGCCGCCGCTCGGAGCTGATGCTGTGAACGAGCAGATCCTGCGCGCCCTGGACTCCGTCACCGCCGAGCGCGCCCACGACGCCGTCCTCAGCGTCCGCGACCTCACCGTCCGCTTCCACCTGCGCGGCGGCCGCACCGTCGCCGCCGTGACCGACGCCGCCTTCGACCTCGCGCCGGGCGAGTGCCTCGCCCTGGTCGGCGAAAGCGGCTGCGGCAAGTCGGTACTGGCCTCGGCGCTGCTGGGCCTGCTGCCGGCCAACGCGAGGACGGAGGGCACGGCGTGGCTCGCGGAGCAGGAACGGGGCGGTGCCGGCGCGCCGCCGGGCCGGCGTTCCCGGCGCGCCGCCGACCGGCCCGGCCCGCACCCGGGCAGCGCGATCCGTGTCCCCGCTGCTTCGGCCGGCCGCGGACCCCGCGCCGACGCCGGGGCGGGCGAGGCCGACGGTCGTGGCAGGCCGGGCGGCGTTGCGCCGGAGGGCGGCGAC
>NZ_JBSGIW010000160.1:0-8939 GCF_053605265.1 Streptomyces sp. NPDC003943
GGCTGTGGGGGGGGCGAGCGGGGGTTGGTGGGGCTGGGGGCGGGGGGCGAGGGGGAGGGCGCGGACACCCCGGCCGGCGAGCCGGTCGAAGTCCTTGCGGACGGCTTGGGCGAGGACCTCGGGGGCGTCGTGGGCGGCCGCTTCGCGCAGGGGCGGGTCGGCGAGGAGCGCGTCGAGGGTTTCGAGGAGCGCGAGGTGGCGCGGGGAGTCCAGCGCGGCGAGCACCCTCGACCGGGCTTCCTCGGCGCGGCGCGCGCCTCGGACGCGCAGCCGGGCGCGGACGGGGCCGAGGCGGAGGGTGTTCGGCAGTTCGTCGAGCCGGGCGTTCAGGCGGGCGGTCAGCACCTCCTCGTCGCGGGCGACGCCGAGCTCGCCGGCGAGCCACTTCAGCTCCTCGCCGACGCGGTCGGTGACGCCGCGGTCGAGCACCTTGCGGTACGACTTGAAGGCGCTGCGCATCCTGCGGCAGGCGACCCGCATCTGGTGCACGGCGTCGGGCAGGTCGCGCCGGACGGCGGGGTCGAGCGCGACGACGGCGTCGACCTGGTCCCGTACGTAGGCGAGGACGGCATGCCCGGCGGTCCCGGGGGCTCCGCCGGCGTTCTCTCGCGCGGGCAGGGACGCGCCGGTCTCCTCCAGGGCCCTGGCCAGCTTCGACGGGGACGCCGAGGGGTGGATGTCCGCCTTCTTGAGGCGTTTCTCGACCGCGTCGAGGAGCGCCTCGTCGGCGCCGTCCGCGAGCTCGACCTCGATCTCGGTCCAGGTGACTTCGGCCGTGTCCGGGCCGGTGAGGCGGGCGGCGTGGACCGTGTCGACGGAGAGTTCGGCGAGTGGGGTGCCGTCCTTGGCCGCCAGGTGGTGGACGTCGCGGGAGGAGCGGAGGCTGACGACCGGGATGACGGGTTCGGTGCGGACGCGGGAGCGGAGGAGCTTCGCCAGGAAGGGCGGGAGGGTGTCCGAGAGCGGGGCGCGGATCTCGTCGCGGATTCCGGCGGCGACGGGGAACTTGAGGTGCCAGCCGGCGTCCGAGCCGCCCGTCCGGCGGCGGAGGGTGAGGGAGTCGGCGGCGAGGCGGAGGCCGGCCGTGTCGTAGTAGACGGCGTCGAGTTCCATGACGCCCTCCGGGTGGACGGCGGCCACGTCCCGGACCTCGGTGAGGTCCGGGAGCCGCACGTCCGCGCCGGCTTCGTACTTGCGCTCGATCTCGCGTTTCGTGTCCGGTCGCTTCTCCGCCATGCAACGAATCTACGACCGGAAGACCGCGAGGGGGAGGCGAACTACGCCGTTCACGGCACCACGCCGTTGCCGGCACCGCGCCGCTGTCGGCGCTACGCCGTTATCGGCCGCTGCACCCTGATCGACTGGAGCAGGCCGATCGCCACCCACACCGCGAACATCGACGAACCGCCGTACGACACGAACGGCAGCGGCAGGCCCGCCACCGGCATGATGCCGAGCGTCATGCCGATGTTCTCGAACGACTGGAACGCGAACCACGCGATGATGCCGGCGGCCACGATCGTGCCGTACAGCTCGCTCGTCTCCCGCGCTATCCGGCAGGCGCGCCACAGGATGACGCCGAGCAGGACGAGGATGAGGCCGGCGCCGACGAAGCCGAGTTCCTCGCCCGCGACCGTGAAGACGAAGTCGGTCTGCTGTTCGGGGACGAACTGGCCCGTGGTCTGGGAGCCCTTGAAGAGGCCGGCGCCGAGGAGGCCGCCGGAGCCGATGGCGATACGGGCCTGGTTGGTGTTGTAGCCGACGCCGGCCGGGTCGAGGTCGGGGTTGGCGAAGGCGGCGAAGCGGTTGATCTGGTACTCGTCGAGCATGCCGAGCGCGGTGACGAGGACCGCGCCGAGGACGCCCGCGCCGATCAGGCCGAGCACCCAGCGGTTGGAGGCGCCGGAGGCGAGGAGCACGCCGAGCACGATGACCGCCATGACCATCACGGACCCGAGGTCCGGCATCAGCATGACGATGCCCATGGGGAGGGCGGCGAGGCCGAGGGCCTTGGCGACGGTGCGGTGGTCGGGGTGGAGCTGGTCGCCGGCGTCGACCCGCGCGGCGAGGAGCATCGCCATCACCAGGATGATGGTGATCTTGACGAACTCGCTCGGCTGGAGCGAGAAGCCGCCGCCGATCACGATCCACGCGTGTGCGCCGTTGATGGTGGCGCCGAGCGGGGTGAGGACGGCGAGGATCAGCAGGATCGAGAGGCCGTAGAGGAACGGCACGGCCCCGCGCAGGGTGCGGTGGCCGAGCCAGATCGTGCCGATCATCAGGGCGAGGCCGATGCCGGTGTTGAGGACGTGCCGGAACAGGAAGTAGTACGGGTCGCCCTGGTTGAGCGTGGTGCGGCCGCGGGTCGCGGACCACACGAGCAGCGAGCCGATGAGCGACAGCGCGAGCGCCGAGAGCAGGATCGGCCAGTCGAGCCGGCGGAGCACCGAGTCGCGGGCGGTGAGCTTGGCGAGGGCGCCGCGCTCGGGTGCGTACCGCGAGACGGAGAAGCCGTGGGGTGCGGTCATCGGTCAGAGCCTCCCGCGGGTGGCGGGCGGGCCCGCGAGCCGTGGATCGTCGTCCGGCTTCTTGGTGGGCGTGGCGGGGTCGGTCGGCGGCGCCGGCGGCTGGGTCCCGCCGGGCTGGGTGCCGTCGATCTGCTTCGTCTCGTCGACCTTCTGCTCTTCGGGGTCGTACGGCTTGATCTTCGGCGCGTCGATCGAGCCGTCCGCCTCGATCTTCGGCAGCGTCTGCTGCGGCTGCGGCAGCAGCGCCCGCTTCAGGTCCTGCTTGCCGGAGTCGTCGAGGCCGTACAGCGCGTCGTAGATGTTGCGCACGGCGGGGCCGGAGGCGCCGGAGCCCGTGCCACCCTGGGCGATCGTCATGACGATCGCGTAGTCCTTGGTGTACGTGGCGAACCAGGAGGTCGTCTGCTTGCCGTAGACCTCGGCGGTACCCGTCTTGGCGTGCATCGGGATCTTGTCCTGCGGCCAGCCGCCGAAGCGCCAGGCGGCCGTACCGCGGGTGGCGACTCCCGCGAGGGCTTCGTCTATCAAGTTGCGGGTGTCCGCGTTGAAGGGCAGCCGGCCGTGCGACTTGGGCTTGATCTCGGTGACCTTCTTGCCGTCGGCGCTGATGACGGCCTTGCCGACGGTGGGGTTCCACAGGGTGCCGCCGTTGGAGATGGCGGCGTAGATGGTGGCCATCTGGATCGGGGTGACGAGCGTGTCGCCCTGTCCGATGGAGTAGTTGACGGAGTCACCGGCGCGCATCAGGTTGCCTTCGAGGCAGTTCTCGTAGGAGAGCTGCTGGACGTAGGTGCCGCCCTTCTTGCCGTTCTTGCACCACCAGTCCTTGTTGTCCTCCCAGAACCGCTGCTTCCACTGGCGGTCGGGGACGCGGCCGGTGACCTCGTTGGGCAGGTCGATGCCGGTCTCGGCGCCGAGGCCGAACTGATGGGCCGTCTTGTAGAACCAGTCGCCCGGGTTCTTCTTCGGCTTCATCCCCCCGTCCTTGATCCACTGCTGGTGGGCGAGGGCGTAGAAGACGGTGTCACAGGAGACTTCGAGGGCGCGGCCGAGGGAGATGGGGCCGTGGTTCTGCGACTCGAAGTTCTTGAAGACCTGGTTGCCGATGGAGTACGAGCTGGTGCACGGGTAGCGCCCGTCGAAGTCGTAGCCCGCGTTGACGGCGGCGGTCGTCGAGACCACCTTGAAGATGGAGCCGGGCGCGGCCTGGCCCTGGATGGCGCGGTTGAGCAGCGGGAAGTTGGAGTTCTTGCCGGTGAGGGCCGCGTAGTCCTTGGCGGAGATGCCGCCGACCCAGGCGTTGGGGTCGTAGTCGGGCTGGGAGGCCATGGCGACGATGCGGCCGGTCCTGGCTTCCATGACGACGACGGCGCCGGCGTCGGCCTTGTAGTTCTCGTTGGTGTTCCGGTCAAAGGTCTTGCGGGCCTCGACCATCGCGTTGTGCAGCTCCCATTCGGCGACCGCCTGGACGCGGGCGTCGATGGAGGTGACGACGTTGGCGCCGGGCTCGGCCGGGTCGCTCTTGGCCTGGCCGATGACGCGGCCGAGGTTGTCGACCTCGTAGCGGGTGACGCCGGCCTTGCCGCGCAGCTGCTTGTCGTAGGTGCGCTCCAGGCCGGAGCGGCCGACCTGGTCGGAGCGCAGGTACGGCGAGTCGGTGTCCTTGGCCTTCTCGATCTCCTGGTCGGTGACGGGCGAGAGGTAGCCGAGGACCTGGGAGGTGCGGGACTTGCCGGGGGCCGGGTAGCGGCGGACGGCTGCGGGTTCGGCGGTGATGCCGGGGAAGTCCTCGGCGCGCTCGCGGATCTGCAGGGCCTGCTGGGTGGTGGCCTCGTCGGTGACCGGGATCGGCTGGTAGGGCGAACCGTTCCAACAGGGCTTGGGGGTCTTGGAGTCGCAGAGCCGGATCTTGTTGACGACGTCCTGGGGCTGCATGCCGAGGACGCCGGCGAGCCGGGTGAGGACGGCCTTGCCGTCGTCCTTCATCTTCATCAGCTCGGTGCGCGAGGCGGAGACCACGAGCCGGGTCTCGTTGTCGGCGAGCGGGACGCCGCGGGCGTCGAGGATGGAGCCGCGCACGGCGGGCTGGACGACCTGCTGGACGTGGTTGTTCTTCGCCTCGTCGGTGTACTCCTTGCCGTTGCGGATCTGGAGGTACCAGAGGCGTCCGCCGAGGGTGAAGAGCAGGGAGAAGACGAGGACCTGGATGATCACGAGCCGGATCTGGACCCGGGGGGTCCGCCCGGTCTCGGGGATGTTGCTCATGCTGCCGCTGCCCCCTGGATCACAGTCGCTTGACTCCCTTGATGCGTCCGGCGCGCGAGGCGCGGTTCCGTGCGGCCTTGACGCGCAGGCCGCCGCGCTGGGTGCCGATCCTCAGGCCGGTGCCGGAGGAGAGCCAGCCGGAGGAGACGTCGGTGCCGCCGGCGCCTTCGGCCCCGGCGAGCGGGTCGTTCTCGGCGCGCCGGGCGATGGCCATGATGAGCGGCACGGTGAACGGCGCGAGGAGCAGGTCGTAGAGGGCCGCGGTGAACAGCAGGAAGCCGAGGCCGACATGGCGGGCGGCGGTGTCGCCGACGAGGGCGCCGACGCCCGCGTAGAGCAGGGTGGAGCCGAGGGCGGCGACGACGACCACGGTCATCGGGCCGGTGGCGGACTTGAGCCGGCCGTTGTCGGGGCGGGCGAGACCGCAGAGGTAGCCGACGACGCAGAGCACGAGGGCGTACCGCCCGGCGGCGTGGTCGGCGGGCGGGGCGAGGTCGGCGAGCAGGCCGGCGGTGAAGCCGACGAGGGCGCCGGTGACGTGCCCGTACACCAGGGCGAGGGCCACGACGGTGAGCAGGACGAGGTCGGGGACGGCGCCCGGGAGCTGGAGGCGGGCGAGGACGGAGACCTGGACGACGAGGGCGACGACGATCAGCGCGGCCGAGAGGAGGATCCGGTTGATCTTCATCGCGTCTCCCCCTGGTCCTGCTGCTGGTTCTGCTGGTCTCCCGGCTGCTGGGCCGTGCCGGGCTGCTGGGCCCCACCGGGCTGCTCGCCCGGCTTCTGCTGCCCGTCCGGCGCGGTCGGCGTCGGAGTGACCGTCACCGTCACGGTGGGCGCGGGCTTGGGCTTCTGCGGCAGGACCATGTCGCGCGGGTCGGTGCGCGGGGCCTGGACGACGACGCCGACGATGTCGAGCTTGGTGAAGCCGACGAACGGGCGGACGTAGACGTTACGGGTCAGGCCGCCGCCCGACGGGTCGACGCGGACGACCTGGCCGACCGGCACGCCGGGCACGAAGGGCTTGTCGGCCTGCGAGCCGAAGGTGACGAGCCGGTCGCCGGGCTTGACCTTGGCCTTGCCGTTGAGGAGTTGGACGAGCAGCGGGCGGTCGCCCTGGCCGGTGGCGAAGCCGAGTTCGTCGGTCTTCTCCATCCGGGTGCCGACGGTGAAGTCGGGGTCGTTGGCGAGCAGCACGGTCGACGTGGAGGGGCCGACGGTGGTGACCCGGCCGACCAGTCCCGAGCCGTTGAGCACGGTCATGTCGCGCCGGATGCCGTCGCGGGCGCCGATGTCGATGGTGACGGTCCAGGAGAAGCCCTGGGCCGCCCCTATGGCGATGACCTCGGCGCCCTTGATGCCGTACTGGCCGGCGCCGGCGGTCTTCAGCATGGCGTCGAGTTCGCGCAGCCGGCTGCGGTTGCGGTCGTCGCTGCCGAGCTTGGCCTTGAGGGCGGCGTTCTCCTGTTCGAGCGCGGCGATGCGGTTGTGCCGCTCGCCGGAGTCGCGAACCGCCCCTATGGCGTTGCCGATCGGGTCGACCGCCGAGGCGACTCCGTTCTCGACGGGACCGAAGACCGCGGCCGCGGCCTGTCGGGCACCGTCGACCGGCGACTCCTGGCCTCCTCGGATGTCCACCGTGATCAGTGCGAACGCGATGGCGATCAGCAGCACCAGGAGCAGCCGGCTCTCTCGTGTGTCCCTCACGTGCGGCGGCCGTGCCCTTCCTCAGTAAGACGGGATGTGACGGGTGATGAGGTCGATGAAGTTGGTGATGGAGTTGTACCGGGTGCGGGGGGCTCTCGGGTGAGCGCCCCCCGGGTCAGCGGCGCGGCTGGGCGTCGAGGACCTGCTGCAGCGCCTCGAACTCCTCGACGCACTTGCCGGAGCCGAGGGCCACGGAGTCCAGCGGGTCCTCGGCGATGTGGATCGGCATGCCGGTCTCGCGGCGCAGCCGCTCGTCGAGGCCGCGCAGCAGGGCGCCGCCACCCGTGAGAACGATGCCGCGGTCCATGACGTCACCGGAGAGCTCCGGCGGGCACTTGTCGAGGGTCGTCTTCACCGCGTCGACGATGGCGTTGACCGGTTCCTCGATGGCCTTGCGGACCTCGGCGGCGGAGATGACCACGGTCTTGGGCAGGCCGGAGACCAGGTCGCGGCCGCGGATCTCGGTGTGCTCGTCCTCGCCGAGGTCGTAGGCGGAGCCGATGGTGATCTTGATCTGTTCGGCGGTGCGCTCGCCGAGGAGGAGCGAGTACTCCTTCTTGACGTGCTGGATGATCGCGTTGTCGAGCTCGTCGCCGGCCACCCGGATGGACTGTGCCGTGACGATTCCGCCGAGGGAGATGACGGCCACCTCGGTGGTGCCGCCGCCGATGTCGACGACCATGTTGCCGGTGGCCTCGTGGACCGGCAGGCCCGAGCCGATGGCCGCGGCCATGGGCTCCTCGATGATGTGCACCTGGCGGGCGCCGGCCTGGGTGGAGGCCTCGATGACGGCGCGGCGCTCGACGCCGGTGATGCCGGAGGGCACGCAGACGACGACCCGCGGGCGGGCCAGGTAGCGGCGCTTGTGGATCTTGAGGATGAAGTAGCGGAGCATCCGCTCCGTGATCTCGAAGTCGGCGATGACGCCGTCCTTCAGCGGGCGCACGGCGACGATGTTGCCGGGCGTCCGGCCGATCATCTTCTTCGCCTCGGCACCCACCGCGAGGATGCCGCCGGTGTTGGTGTTGATCGCGACGACGGACGGCTCGTTCAGAACGATGCCTCGACCCCTGACGTACACCAGCGTGTTGGCGGTCCCGAGGTCGACAGCCATGTCACGGCCGATGAACGACATTGAGTTCCCCTTGTTTCCCATGAGGATGCGTCGGGCCTTCCCTAGCGGAGCGTTGACGGCTTCTCAGGTCGGCGAGGTGGTGGCTGAAGGTGGTGCGGCGTGGAGTTTTCCATCGTAGTGCCGCCCGCACGGATACCGCGCGGCGGACCGCCTCAGGCCACCTCTGTATAGGTGACGGAATGACGCGGCGATCCGTTCCCGGGATCGGCGTTCATATGCCTGGGGGCGACCGAATTCCTTCGGTCGCCCCCAGGTCATGACGCTGATCGGCTGACACCGGGTGACAACGGGTCAGACAGCGGCTCCGTCTCAGACGAGACCGGGGAAGAAGATCTTCAGCTCGCGGGCCGACGACTCCTCGGAGTCCGAGGCGTGGATCAGGTTCTCGCGGACGATGGTGCCGAAGTCGCCGCGGATCGAGCCCGGGGCGGCGGCGATCGGGTCGGTCGGGCCGGCCAGCGTGCGCAGGCCCTCGATGACCCGCTCGCCCTCGACGACGAGCGCGACGACCGGGCCGGACTGCATGAAGCCCATGAGCGGCTCGTAGAAGGGCTTGCCCTTGTGCTCGCCGTAGTGCTGCTCCAGCGTCCCCTCGTCGAGCTCGCGCATCTCCAGGGCCGTGATGGTCCAGCCCGCCTTGCGCTCGATACGGCCGATGATCTCGCCGATCAGACCACGGCGGACGGCGTCGGGCTTGAGCAGGACGAGCGATCGCTGGCTCACGGTGGAACTCCTTCAGACAACGGTGTGCGGGGCCCTACTGAATCTACAGGGCCCGCACCAGCCGTCATCACGCAGCGTCAGGCCCTGCGGAGCCTTGGGCGGCGGCCCAGCTCGCCTTGATGGCGTCGATCCTGCGCCCGTAGTGCACCGAGGCCCACCACAGCACGGCGAACACCGCGCCGAGGAAGAACATGCTCGGCACGAAGAAGCCGCTCGCGATCAGCGCGATCTGCAGCGCCCAGCCGAGCTGCACGCCGCCCGGACGGGTGATCATCCCGCACAGCAGCACCGAGAGGACCATGGCGATCCCGCAGACCGTCCAGACCGTCGACATCGCCAGCGAGTCGTCCTTCATGGCGACGAGCCCGGCGAAGCCGATCACGAAGAACTCACCGATCAGCGTCGAGGCGCAGAGCGTACGCACAGGAGTCAGCCCCTCTTGAGCAGCAGCCGGGCGTCGCCGACCGTGAAGATCGAACCGGTGACGAGGACGCCCGCGCCCCCGAACTCGCCCTCCAGGCGCGGCCGCCGGGCACCGAGGCAAGCCGCTGTCCTCGCTCCAGGCTCTGCCACTGCGGAAC
>NZ_JBSGIW010000161.1:0-8621 GCF_053605265.1 Streptomyces sp. NPDC003943
GCTACCGCCACCCCATACGCGGCCGCGGAGCCGGCGGTCGACCGGGCGGTCGCACCGGCCGACGAACCGGCCGGCGAACCGGCCACGGCGTCGGCCGAAGAGCCGGCGGACGAACCGGCGGACGAACCGGCCGTGGCGGCCAGCGCCAGGCCGGTCAGGTCGACGCCGTCGGCCGCGGCGTCCGCGCGGAGGTGGCGGACGGCGGGGGAGGAACCGTGCGCCTCGGCGCCGATGCGCTGCTTCATCGTGGGCGGCAGGGCGCGGCCCTGGGCCCGGTGCCAGTCATGGGACCGGGGTGCGGGTACGGAGACGGCGGGGCGCGCGGCGGCGGTCGCGGCGGCACCGGCGAGCGCCGGCTCGTCGCCCTGCGCGAGCGCGGGCTGAGCGGCGGCGGTGGCGGGAGTGGCGAGGCCGAGGGAGGCGAGGAGGGCGAAGAGGACGGAGACGAGGGCGGTCCAGAAGTGCTTGGCGGCGGCCATGACCCCTCACTTTCTTTCGGGTTCCGGTGTGGGCGTTCCGAGAGCCCCAGGAGTTCCGGGTGTTCCGGGCGTTCTCGGATGGTTCATTTCGGATTGCGCGCTTTTCGTACATTCCTCATGATGGGGAAGCGCGACCGGAATGCCCGGAGCGACGCCGTCGTCGGGCAGTTCTTCCGATGAACACCACTCGTCCGGCGCAGTACGGCTTGCGCTGCGCTCCGCCCACCGCACCGCGGGCCCCGTGGCGAGCGCCGCCACCAGGAAGATCCCGCCCAGGACCAGCCAGCCCACCGCGCCCTGCCCGATGAGCAGCGTGGTGACGAGCAGCGGGCCCAGCGTCCTGGCGACCGGCACGCCCGTGCCGTAGAAGCCCTGGTACTGGCCCATCCGGTCGGCCGGCGCGAGCCCGAAGCCGATCTGCCACGAGCCCGCCGAGTGGCGCATCTCGGCGACGACCTGGAGGACCGCGCCCAGGACGAGCACCGCCACCACCGGCCAGGTCCCGAGGCCGGCCGTCGCCGTCACCGCGAACACCGCGCACGAGGCGAGCATCACGAACCCGGAGCTCCGCACCGCCCGTACGGCCTCCGGCAGCCCGGTCACCGAGCGGGCGGCGCGCACCTGAAAGAGCATCACCGCGCCCGTGTTGAGGACGAAGAGGGCCGAGACCGTCCAGCCGGGCGCCGCCGTGCGCTCCGCGATCCACAGCGGCAGCGCCAGGCTCAGCAGCGGCAGCCGGAGCAGCAGGGCCGCGTTGAGGAGGGTGAGCAGGGCGTACGGGCGGTCCCGCAGCACCACGAGCCGCGGCCCGGCACCCTGACCGGTCGTCTCGGGGCCGCCCTGGACCGGCGGCAGGCCGCGCAGCAGCGCGGCGCAGAGCAGGAAGCCGAGCGCGTCGAGGGCGAAGACGGCGAGGTAGGCGGAGCGGGTCCCGGCGCTCAGGGCGAAGCCGCCGAGCGCGGCGCCGACGGCGAGGCCGGCGTTGAGCGTGGCCTGGAGCCGGGCCAGCATCGCGACCCGGGCGCCCGGTTCGACCAGGCCGGCGAGCAGGGCCTGGCGGGCGGCGGCGAGGCCGCTCTGTGCGGTGGCGTAGGCGACGGCGGCGAGCAGGAAGGGCAGGAAGGAGCGGATGACGAGGAACGAGGCGACGGCCGCCGAGGTCGCCAGGGCGAGCAGTACGGCGCTGCCGCGCGGTCCGCGCCGGTCGGCGAGGGCTCCGAGCGGCGCCCCGGCGAGCGAGCCGACGCCCCAGGCGACGGCGAGGCCGGCGCCGATCTGCGGGGCGGAGAGGCCGATGATCTTGGAGAAGTAGAGCGCCGAGGTGGTGTAGAAGGCTCCGTCGCCGACGGAGTTGCTGAGCTGGGCCAGGAGCAGGACCCGGTGGGTCGCCCGGTCGGCCGCCCGATGAGTTTTCGCCATGGACACGACTTTATGGCTCAGTGGCCCACGTGTTCTGGTCCATTGGACCCTTGATCCAGTGGGCCACTTCGGCCGTCGTCCCTAGCTCCCGCCGAGCCCCGGCGCGCCCCACACCGGGAACCACCGCTCCAGCTCCGGCTCCATCGCCAGATCACCCGCGAGCAGCGCCCTGACCTGGAGTTCCAGGGTGTTGTCGCGGTTCTCGGAGCCGTCCGAGCGGGGCGCGAAGGGGTAGAAGGTGCCGCGCTTGTAGAGGTAGACGAGCGCCAGGTCGTGGGCGGCGTCGGGGTCGCGGAAGGCGGTCAGGGAGCACAGCAGGTGCGGGCCGAACCCGGCCTCCTCGAGCAGGGTGTTCACCGCGTGGAGGTCGTTGACCAGCGCCACGAGGTCGTCGGCCGGCCGGTGCGCGGCGAGCCAGGTGTAGCCGTACGTGTCCCGCGTGAACGCCACCCGGGAGCCCGTGGCGCTCCCGCTCCCGTGCGCGTCGGCGCCCCCGTCCGCGTCCGCGTCGCCGCCCATGTCCGCGTCCGCGTCCACGTCGAGCAGCTCCCGTACCTCCTCCTTCAACTGTGTGAACGCGCCGCCCTCCACTCCCGCGAAGCAGACCGACCCGGCGCCCGTCGGTGCGTAGCCGGTGCCGGCCTGGAGGGTGAGCGCGGCGGCCGGCAGCGCGAACAGCCGGTCGAGGTCGGGCCGCACCGGCCTGCTGCGTCCGAGGATGCTGTCGAGCAGTCCCATCGGCCGGTCCTCACCCCTCGCCCAGCTGGGCCGAGATCCGGGCCAGCTGGTCGAGCCGCTGCTCCAGGGTGGGGTGGCTGGAGAGCAGCCGGCTCAGGCTCTCCTTAGAGGAGAAGGCGGGCGCGAACCAGAAGGCGTTGTACGGCTCCGCCTTGCGCAGGTCCTGGGTCGGGATCCGGGCCATCTGGCCGGTCACCTTGGTGAGCGCGGAGGCGAGCGCCGACGGGCGGCCGGTGAGCAGCGCGGCGGCCCGGTCGGCGGCGAGCTCGCGGTAGCGGGAGAGCACCCGGGTCAGCAGGAAGCTGATCACGTACACGAAGCCGCTGACGACCGGGATGATCAGCACCGCGACGGCCGTGTTGCTGTCGCGGCTGCGGCCGAGGCCGCTGTAGAGGGCGACGCGGGTCATCATCCCGGCGAGGACGCCGAGGAACGAGGCGATGGTCATCACCGCGACGTCGCGGTGCGCCACATGGGACATCTCGTGCGCGAGGACGCCCTCCAGCTCCTCCGGCTCCAGCCGGCGCAGCAGCCCGGTGGTGACGCAGACCAGCGCCGTCTTCTCGCCGCGGCCGGTGGCGAAGGCGTTGGGCACGTCGCTGTCGGCGATCGCCACCTTGGGCTTCGGCATGTCGGCGAGCGCGCAGATGCGGTCCACGGTGCCGTGCAGCTCCGGGGCCTGTTCCCGGGTCACCTCGCGCGCGCCCATGCCCAGGGCGGCGATCTTGTCGCTGAACCAGAACTGCGCGACGAACAGGGCGCCCGCGAGCAGCAGGATGATGGGCCAGGACCCGCGCAGCAGCACCATCAGGACACCGACGAACACCACGTACAGCAGTCCGATCAGGAACATCGTCGTCGCCATGCGCGTGGCGAGCCCCCGGTCCGGGGCGTAGCGCGACCCTGATCGCGTTCTGGCCATCCGAGCACCCTCTTCCGAAGCCGCCCCCTCCTGCCAGTGTGCTCCCTCCACACCCGTCGAAGTGATCCGAGTCACAGCATGTCACGCCGGGAGGTCCCCCGGTGTCTTGAGGCCGACCCCCCGGAAACGGGCCGGGAGAGACGGAGGAGAGACACCATGGACGACATCGAGCAGGCCACCACCGAGGTGGTCGTGATCGGCGGCGGTTACGCGGGCGTCATGGCCGCCAACCGCCTCACCCAGCGGCCCGACGTGCGCGTCACGCTGGTCAACCCGCGCGCGGTCTTCGTCCCGCGGCTCCGGCTGCACCAGCTGGTGGGCGGGACGCACGAGGCGGTCGTCGCGTACGACGAGGTCCTCGCCACCGGCGTACGGCTCGTCGTCGACGAGGTGACCCGGATCGACGCGGCCGCCCGCCGGGTGAACCTGTGGGGCGGCGGGACCCTCGGCTACGACTACCTGGTCTACGGCGTCGGCAGCCACGGCGCCGAGCCGCGCGTCCCCGGCGCCGCCGAGTTCGCCCACCAGCCGGCCACCCTGGAGACGGCCCGGGAGCTGCGCGCGGTCCTGGACGCCACGCCGGCCGAGGCCCCGGTGACCGTCGTCGGAGGCGGGCCGACCGGCATCGAGACGGCCGCCGAGCTCTCCGAGCAGGGCCGGAACGTCACCCTGGTGTGCGGCGGGGTGCTCGGCCCGTATCTGCACCCGAAGGCGCGGACCTCGGCCGCGGGGCGGCTGGCCGCGCTCGGCACGACCGTGCTCGACGGCCCCGGCACCAGGGTGACCGAAGTGACCCGGGACACCGTCACGCTCGCCGACGGGCGTGAGCTGCGCAGCGCGGTCACCGTCTGGACGACCGGCTTCGCCGTGCCCGACCTCGCGACCAACAGCGGCCTGCGCACCGACCCGGCCGGGCGGCTGCTCACCGACGAGACGCTGACCAGCGTCGACGACGAGCGGATCGTCGCCGCCGGCGACGCCGCGGCCCCCTCCGACCTGCCGTTCCGGATGAGCGCCTACGGGGCGGGCTGCCTCGGCGCGCACGCCGCCGACACCCTGCTGCACCGCATCGCGGGCGAGCAGCCGGCGCCCGTCGACCTGTCGTACCCGGCCATGTGCGTCAGCCTGGGGCGGCGGGCCGCGGTCTTCCAGCTCGCGAACAAGGACGACACCGCGAAGCGGCTCTACGTCGGCGGCCGCCCCGGCGCCAAACTCAAGGAAATCTCCTGCGAGTTCAGCGTCAAGCACCTGGTGACCGAGGCCCGCAAGCCCGGCTCGCACCACTGGCCCAAGGGCCCGCACCGCCGCGAACTCCTGCGCGGCCGGAACGACATGGCGGAGCCCACCGCCGAGCGGGCAGTCTGACCCGGTCAACCGCCCCTGAGCGAAAGGACCTTGCCGTGGACGCCTCCGAAGCCGCCGACCAGGCCGCCGAGAACCCGGCCCCGGCCACCGAAGCCCCGGTCCCGGCCGCCGAAGCCCCGGTCCCGGCCGCCGAAGCCGCCGACCAGGCCGCCGAGAACCCGGCCCCGGCCGCCGAAGCCCCGGTCCCGGCCGCCGAAGCCGCCGCTCCCGGGACATCCGACCCGGCGACCGAGACCTTCGTCGCGCACCGCAATCTGCTCTTCACCGTCGCGTACGAGATGCTCGGCTCCGCGGCCGACGCCGAGGACGTGCTCCAGGAGACCTGGCTGCGCTGGGCCGGCGTCGACCTCGACCAGGTGCGCGACCCCCGCGCGTACCTCGTCCGGATCACCACCCGGCAGGCGCTCAACCGGCTGCGCGCGGTCAAGCGCCGGCGGGAGGCGTACGTCGGCCAGTGGCTGCCGGAGCCGCTGCTCACCGCGCCCGACGTCGCCGAGGACGTCGAGCTCGCCGAGAGCATGTCCATGGCGATGATGCTGGTCCTGGAGACGCTCACCCCGACCGAGCGGGCCGTCTTCGTCCTGCGCGAGGTCTTCGACGTCGGGTACGAGGAGATCGCGGCCGCCGTCGGCAAGGCGCCGGCGACCGTCCGGCAGATCGCCCACCGCGCCCGGCAGCACGTCGACGCCCGCCGCCCCCGCAAGACGGCCTCCGTGAGCGAGGCCCGGGCGGCCATGGAGTCCTTCCGCCGCGCGGTCGAGACCGGCGATCCGCAGGGCCTCCTCGACGTGCTCGCCCCCGACGTCGTCCTGCTCGCCGACGGCGGCGGGCTCAAGCGGGCCGCGCTGCGCCCGGTCGTCGGCGCCGAGAAGTTCGTCCGCTTCTACCTCGGCCGCTCCCGCAAGGTCGGCGCCACGTTCACCTGCGAGCCCACGTTCGTCAACGGCAGCCCCGCCCTCGCCGTCCACCTCGACGGCGAATTCGACGGCGTCATGGCCCTGCGCGTCGAGGACGGCCTCATCACCGGCGTCTACTTCGTCCGCAACCCCGAGAAGCTCACCCGGGTCGCCTCCAGGACCCCGCTCACCCTCCGCTGATCACGGAGCCGCCCACGGAGCCGGCCTCGGAGCCGACCCCGGACCCACCGCCGGAAAGGACGCACGCCGCATGACCGCAAAGACGGGGACCTTCCTCAAGGTCTCGATCGCCCTGCAGACCCTGACCCTCTTCCTCCAGGCCACCAGCGCCGGGCTGCTGCTCTCCACCTCCTACGGAGAGACGCTGCACGGCATAGGAGCCCGGGTGATGTACGGCGCGACGATGCTCTACGTCCTCGCCGCGGTCCTCGCCTGGCGGCCGGGCGGCGGCTCGCCCCGCCCGATCCTCTACTCCACCGGCTTCCTGGTCCTCGCCTCCGCCCAGGTCGTCCTCGGCATCGCCCACAAGCCGGCGCTGCACGTCCCGCTGGGCGTCCTGATGTTCGGCCTCAGCGTCCTCGACCTCGGCCGGGTCCTGACCGCGAAAAACGCCCCCTCCGACCACGTTTCCGCAGGTCAGAGAGGGCGTCTGGGAGTGGAGCCTAGGGGAGTCGAACCCCTGACATCTGCCATGCAAAGACAGCGCTCTACCAACTGAGCTAAGGCCCCGGAACGAGACCAGAGTACCGGGTCACCCCCCGTATCCCGCAAAAGGATTGGGACTCCCCGCAGACGACCACGCTCCGTAAGATGCTGACCGGGGTTCGCAGTGGCGAACCCAGGGATGGGGAGAAGTGGTAATGGATACAGCGCAGCAGGAAGCCACGGCCAGAGCCCGGGAGCTTCAGCGCAGTTGGTACGGGGAGCCGTTGGGGGCGCTCTTCCGCCGGCTGATCGACGATCTCGGGCTGAACCAGGCCAGGCTGGCGGCCGTGCTCGGGCTCTCGGCGCCCATGCTCTCCCAGCTGATGAGCGGCCAGCGGGCCAAGATCGGCAATCCCGCCGTCGTGCAGCGGGTGCAGGCCCTGCAGGAGCTGGCCGGCCAGGTCGCCGACGGCAGCGTCAGCGCCGCCGAGGCCACCGACCGGATGGACGAGATCAAGAAGTCCCAGGGAGGCTCGGTGCTGACCGCCAACAGCCAGACCACCGGCACCAGCGGCGCGCCCACCGTGCGCCGCGTGGTCCGGGAGATCCAGTCCCTGCTGCGCTCCGTGGCCGCGGCCGGCGACATCCTCGACGCCGCCGACACCCTCGCGCCCGCCCACCCCGAACTGGCAGAGTTCCTCCGGGTGTACGGCGCCGGGCGCACGGCGGACGCGGTCGCCCACTACGAGTCGCACCAGAACTGACACCGGAACTGACGCCGTAGTACGGGCGGGGGGCGGGCGCAGCACGATGGGTGAGGTGTTCGCGGGCCGGTACGAGCTGGTCGATCCGGTCGGCCGCGGCGGGATAGGCGCGGTCTGGCGGGCCTGGGACCACCGGCGCCGCCGCTACGTGGCGGCGAAGGTGCTCCAGCAGAGCGATGCCCACACCCTGCTGCGCTTCGTCCGCGAGCAGGCGCTCAGGATCGACCACCCGCACGTCCTCGCCCCGGCCAGCTGGGCCGCGGACGACGACAAGGTCCTCTTCACCATGGACCTGGTGGCGGGTGGTTCCCTGGCGCACGTCATCGGGGACTACGGCGCGCTGCCGCCCCGGCTGGTGTGCGTGCTGCTCGACCAGCTGCTGGCCGGGCTCGCCGCGGTGCACGCGGAGGGGGTCGTGCACCGGGACATCAAGCCGGCCAACATCCTCATGGAGGCCACCGGCACCGGACGGCCGCACCTGCGGCTCTCCGACTTCGGCATCTCCATGCGCAAGGGCGAGCCCCGCCTCACCGAGACCCACCACGTGATGGGGACGCCCGGCTACTTCGCGCCCGAACAACTGACGGGCGCCGAGCCCGACTTCACGGCCGACCTGTTTGCGGTCGGCCTGGTCGGGCTCTATCTGCTCGAGGGCCGCAAGCCGGACTCCCAGGCCCTCGTACGGCTCTTCCAGGCACACGGGACCCCAGGAGCCCCTCAGGGCGTCCCTGAGCCCCTCTGGCAGGTCCTGGCGGGCCTGCTCCAGCCGGACCCGCGGAACCGGTTCCGTACGGCCACGGGAGCGCGCAAGGCGCTGCAGGCGGCGGTCGAGCTGCTGCCCGACCCGGTGGCCGGCGAGGAACCGGTCGAGATCTTCGACCAGATCGGCCCGCTGCCGCCCGGCTTCGGCCCCGACGGCCCGCAGGCGGCGGGCCCGCGCGCCACCCGTCCACAGGCCCCGGGTCCACAGGCTGCCGCCTCGCAGCCCGTACGGGAGCCGGCGCCCGTACCCGTACCCGTACCGGAGCGCGTACCCGAGCCCGAGCCCGCGCCCACACCCGTGCCGCCGCCTCCGTCGTACGCGCCGACGGTGACCGCGTACGCCACCCTCACGGCACCGACGGTCCCCGTGCGCCGCTCCGGCCCTCCCGCGAAGGTGGCGGTGCCGGTGCTCGTGACCGCGCTGGTGTGCTTCGCGGTGGGGATCTGGGCGCTCATCCAGGCCTAGGATTCGCAAAAGCAAGCAATTCGTTCGCTATCGCGAAAAAGGCGAGGCCCCGGCCGCCTGACGCCGCCCCCGGCCCCCCCCCCCCCGGTGTCGGTCGAACAACCCCAACACCCCGCCCCCGGGTGGGGGGCCCCCGCCCACACA